>NZ_JAMOKT010000109.1:0-11328 GCF_023656795.1 Parabacteroides caeci | reverse complement strand
CACAAACCAAGGCTCATCGTTCACTTGCTGAGTGCGAATCGTTACGTTCGTGTCTTCGTTGTAGAAAAATTGCAATTTGTTTTCCATTTGAATACCATTTAAAATTCAACATTCATTCTTGTATGAATTCCACACCTCCGAATATTGGCCAAAAACATTTCCACCGGTTGAGCCTTCGGAAAACGTGGGCGATTATCTACCGGCATATCTTTGCGTAATGCCTCAAGGACTGCGATCGCATCGCTGATTTCGTCTCTTGTACAACTGACCACTATCATGACAGACTGTTCGTTCTTTAATACTTTCATGTTCAAATGGTTTTAAATGATAATTAGATGATTGTTACTTCCTTATAGGGATTATCTATCTCTTTCTTCTCAATGTTGATCGTCAGATCATACATTCGTCCACCATGGTTCAAGGCATAGGCGCGAATAATTTTAGCCGTAGGGCTGTTAGTATTGAATTGCAAGGCTTCAACAACCGTCCTCATAGTTACTTTCAATTTCGACCGGATTTCATCCTTTACCTCCTTACTTACTTCAATGATTTTCTTTTTCTCTTCCATCTTCATTAATATCTAATAGTTTGTTGTATCTTTAAAGCGTCTTTCTATTGGAAGACTCTGCAAAGATATAGACAATTGTTTATATCGCACAAGTTTTATATAAACTTTTTTCTATATGGAAGAAAAAATAATATCACGATTGTTTACATACCTAAAGTCAAAAAGTATTCCTCATACCCGCTTTGAGAAAGAGATTGGTTTGTCTAATGGCTACTTAAACACACAGTTAAAAAGAAATTCTGATTTAGGAGAAGGGGTTATTAGAAAAATTATAGACAATTGTTTAGATGTAAACCCTCTATGGCTACTTACTGGCCGCGGTTCCATGCTTAACGAAGATAAAATGGAGCAACTAACCTCTCATATCGATAATCCTTTAATGTGTAACGAGGATATTGTTCGTATACCAATAGTCGATATTTCGGTTGCTGCTGGATCAGGTTTTACTAATCCTGATTATATAGTAGAAGAAGAATGTATATCTATGCCTGTGTCTATGGTAAAAAATAGCCGGAAATATCTATGTGTCCGTGTGAAAGGGCAAAGCATGGTTCCATCCATTTTAGATGGTGGTTATCTCATCATTCGTTTAATGGAACGATCTGAATGGGAAAGCATTCGTGACAACTATGTATATGTCGTAAGTGATATGGAAGGAAGATCGTATGTCAAACGATTAAAAAATAGATTGCGACAACACGGTTTTATCGTATGTATGTCTGACAATGTAGATAAAAGAAACTATCCTAATTTCAATTTATATGAAGAGGAATTGAATACGATTTGGTATGCAGAATGGTATTTTAGCGCTAAACTGCCTAATATTCAAGAGACATACTATCGTAAACAAGGTGAATTAGAAGACAGAATGGATGAGTTAACGGCACAGATTCAACATATTCAAAAAGCATTAGCCATTAACCATTAAAATAATGAAGACAAATAAAAGTAGTTAGTCCTATAACAGACAAAAGGAAGCCACTTTTTATCTGCTATAGGCTTTTCCTGATGTAATCAACTATAAATCAATGTGCTGGTATTACAAAAAGTCTTAATATGTAAAATTAAGGGTATGCGAAACCGAATATTAACAGCTGTTTTAACATTAATTAATACGGTAAGGGGTAACGAAACAGTATAAATTTGCTTGTCAGATGTAACCCCAAATGTAACCCCAAGTGTAACCCCTCTCTCTATCAAATAGCTTTTTTTACTCTTTCTCCTGATTATAAGAAAACATCATAATTTACCTTGTTGACTTGTATACTTCTTTAGTGTAGGGTGGCAAATCAGGGGAAAAAGGTATGCTTTTGCAGTAGATATCCAGTTGCTACGAAGGGAATTTCTGTTAAGTCTCTAAGGTGTCTTTCGATCTTTCTAAGCGATTAGAATGCTTGCTGTTATGAGATTTGCATCATGAAATTTTTATAACTGATATCGGTGGATTTGTGGCCCATTTTAGGGGTTTTAGATTGGAATAGATATCAGAAGGCCAAATGTGAAGAAAAGGAAGGCTGAATGTGAAACAACTTCACATTTTTCTTATGCTTTCTCCATTAAATGTGAAGTAAATGTGAAGCAATGTGTATTTTTCGTATTCCGTAGGGTTGTATGTTATTTTCTGATTATCAATATTATATAAAAACAGAGGTGTACTTTTCGTATTTCCTATAATACATAATTACAATTTAAATATTTCTGCCTTTTATATTTTCGTACATTTATTCTTGAAGGCTTGTATTATCAGGCTCGACAACAAAGGGACTCATATCCTAAAAACGTACAAATGTAGAATCTTTTTATCGTACTTTTACCGTTTATACATTCTTTTATACTAAAAAACAGCATTATTTATATGTAGAGATCAAACAGATAGCTATTTTTTGCCGGTTCGAAAGTAAATTAGTCCAAAATTGCATACATTCCATTGCTGTTGTTTGTTTATTCAATAATTTAGTTTAAATTTACAGCTATCTATAAACATAATTAATCTACAATCTGATGGGACCAAAGTTTTCAATTTCGGAAGTATGCAGTACTTCATGGCAACGTACTAAAACTCAGATATGGGTTTTAGCCGGCTTATTGATTGGTATGACAATAATTTCTTTTACGCTGAGCGCTTTTGCCATGCCTATGCAAAAATCCATAGTGGGTACAATCGTTATTAATTTGATCAGTTGCATTATCTCCTGCATTTTTGCACTAGGATACATGAAAAACATATTTCAAGCCCTGGATGGAGAGGAACCGCAATTCTCAGCCTACGGACAACAGGCCCGTAAAATCATCACTTATTTTGTGGCTAATCTTTTTATGGGAATCATCGTGGTGTTCGGTATCTGTCTGTTCATTATTCCGGGCATTTATCTGGCTCTCCGATTGCAATTTTTCACCGCTTTCATTGTTGAAGAAGATACAGGTATCATCGAATCGCTGAAACGTAGCTGGGAAATAACCCGCGGACAGGGCATGCCGTTATTTATGCTTATGCTGGCCATGATCGGAATTTTTATATTGGGACTTATCCTGCTGGGTATAGGAATTTTTGTAGCAATGCCTCTTATATATATGATGTATGGCTATGTTTTTCGTAAATTAAATGCACCTTTGCAGATTATTGAGGAATTATAATTTTTATAACACAAAACAATCCGCAGATTATTTTTGATGTTCTGCGGATTATTTATGATAACAGAATTGCCCTATGGGGAAAACGTATAGAATAAAAGATATAGCAGAATTATCCGGAGTATCTACCGGAACCGTCGACCGTATTTTGCACAACCGTGGCAAAGTGTCGGAAGAAGCACAAAAAAAGGTCGAAAAAGTATTAAAAGAGATAGACTATCACCCGAATCTGATAGCCCGTTCGTTAGCCCTCAAGAAAAAGTATAAATTCGTTACATTGATACCCTCTTTCGGACAGGGGGAATATTGGGCAAAGCTGTCCGAAGGGATCAATAAGGCTGAACAGGAACTATTCAGTTACAATATTGAGGTCGAGCGGATGTACTTCAATCAATATGACAGAAATAGTTTCGACAATTTGATTCCCAAAATAGAAGAGGCGGATTGCCAGGGAGTAATCATAGCAACCCTTTTCAAAGAGAGCGTTATCCAACTCACGCAACAACTCGATAAACTCGAAATCCCCTATGTGCTGATCGATGCCTTTATCGAAAATACCAACTGTATCGCTTATTACGGAACAAACTCCTATGATTCCGGATATATCGCCGGGCGGTTACTTTTTGAACAGATACATCCGGAGGACAACATCGCTATTTTCCGCTTTATCCGTAAAGGCGACATGCATTCAACTCAGGTTATGAAACGTGAGGAAGGTTTCCGCGATTATCTGTACGGTCACGATTTTCTGGGAAAAATATACCCTGTACATATTCATGCCGATGAATCAGTAGAAAACAAAGAGATACTCGACTCTTTCTTCGCAACGCATGAAGAGATCAAGGCTGGTATAATCTTCAACTCCAGAGCACATGTCCTGGGTGATTATTTCCAGCATCAGGACATCGACAAACATTTTAAATTGATCGGTTACGATGTGATCGAATCAAATCTGAGCCATCTGAACAACGGATACATCACCCATCTGATCGCCCAACGTCCGGAAGTGCAGGGATTCAATTGCGTCCGCGCCTTATTCCGTCATCTGGTATTAAAAGAAAAAGTCGAACAAATCAATTATATGCCTATTGATATACTTATCAAAGAGAACATTAAGTACTACAATAACTATATTTAAAGGCATAAATTAATTATTTTTCTTCTATATTTTTTTTGTTTGACAAATAAATACTATACATTTGCACTCAGCGTGTGCTCGCGCACATATTAAACACAAAATGGAAATATCACAATAAAAATCATATATAAAATGGCTAATTTATTTTGTATTAAAGACAGAGTTGTCATCATTACCGGAGGAGCCGGTATTCTGGGTAGCGGAATCGCAGGCCATCTGGCTGAAGAAGGTGCTAAAGTTGTAATCCTTGACCGTGCAGTGGAAACTGGAGAAAAAATCGTTGCCGATATCAAAGCAAAAGGTGGCGAAGCCTGTTTCTTCCAGACTGACGTTCTGAATAAAGAGATCCTCGAACAGAATAAAAAAGATATCCTTGCCAAATATGCCCGCATCGATGCATTATTGAATGCTGCCGGTGGTAATATGGCCGGTGCTACAATCGGTCCGGACAACAACATCTTTGACCTGCAGGTCGATGCTTTCAAGAAAGTGGTAGATCTGAACCTGTTCGGTACAGTGCTTCCTACCATGGTTTTTGCAGAAGTAATGGCTCAACAGAAAGAAGGTGCTATCGTAAACTTCTCTTCCGAATCAGCTCTTCGTCCGTTGACACGTGTGGTCGGATACGGCGCAGCCAAAGCTGCCATCTCCAACCTGACCAAATATATGGCCGGTGAATTGGCTATCAAATTCGGTGAAGGTTTACGTGTAAATGCTATCGCTCCGGGATTCTTCCTGACAGAACAAAACAGGACATTGATGACTAATCCGGATGGTTCTTATACGGAACGTGCCAAATCTGTCATTGCCCACACTCCGTTCAGACGTTTGGGAACACCGGAAGAATTATTCGGTACGATTCAGTACCTGATCAGTGACGCATCCAAATTTGTAACCGGAACAATTGCAATTGTCGACGGCGGTTTCGATGCTTTCTCAATCTAATAATCCATAAAACACAATACATATATGTATTTATGCGAACAAACTTGGCGCTGGTACGGGCCGAATGATCCCGTCAGCCTTTGGGATATTAAACAAGCCGGAGCAACCGGTATCGTAAATGCTTTACACCATATCCCTAATGGAGAAATATGGACAGTAGAAGAAATCATGAAACGGAAAGAAATGATCGAAGAGGTAGGCTTGAGATGGTCTGTTGTCGAAAGTGTTCCCGTTCATGAACATATCAAAACACAAACCGGAGATTTCCAGAAATATATTGACAACTACAAGGAAAGTCTGCGTAACCTCGGAAAGTGCGGAGTTAATGTTGTGACATATAATTTTATGCCGGTACTTGACTGGACACGTACTGATCTGGCTTATACGATGCCGGACGGTTCAAAGGCTCTTCGCTTTGAACGTGCAGCTTTCGTTGCTTTCGACCTTTTCATCCTGAAACGTCCGGGAGCTGAAAACGATTACTCGGCAGAAGAGAAGGCTAAAGCGAAAGCTCGCTTCGATATAATGACCGAAGATGACCGTAAATTACTTACCCGTAATATGATTGCCGGTCTGCCCGGATCGGAAGAAAGTTTTACGATCGAACAATTCCAGGAAGCACTGGACCGCTACAAAGATATCGATGCTGAAAAACTGCGTTCCAACCTAATCTACTTCCTACAGGAAATTGCTCCGGTAGCCGACGAAGCAGGTGTTAAACTGGTGATCCATCCGGATGATCCTCCCTACTCCATCCTCGGTTTACCACGTATCCTGAGTACGGAAGACGATTTCAAAAAATTGATCGAAGCTGTTCCGAACCCAAGTAACGGTCTGTGCTTGTGTACCGGTTCATTCGGTGTTCGTAGCGACAATGATCTTGCCGGTATTATGGAACGCTATGGCGACCGCATCGACTTCGTTCACTTCCGCAGCACACAACGGGATGCAGAAGGAAACTTCTTCGAAGCAAACCATCTGGAAGGTGACGTGGATATGTACGGCGTAATGAAAGCGTTACTCGAGTTACAACAAAGACGTGGTTGCTCGATCGCTATGCGTCCGGACCATGGCCATCAAATGATCGATGACCTGAAAAAGAAGACAAATCCGGGTTATTCCTGCATCGGACGCCTGAGAGGTTTAGCTGAACTTCGCGGTCTGGAGATGGGTATAGCCAAATCTCTTTTCAAGAAATAACAGAGACTGAAATTTCATTTCTTATTGATTTATAATGAAAAAAGCGTTCAACTCCGGTTGGCGCTTTTTTCTGTTTTATAGCTTTTCGATTCATTCAACAGACCATTGAAAAGCATAAATAAATGAAAAAGAACTATAAAGTATTCCTGATTAGGACTTTAGACTGGATTGTTTTTTCTATTTTTGTCCAGCTAAAAAATTTCATAATGCCTAAGATCTACAGTTATATATTATTATTTATTACACTAATAACACTAAGTACCTGTTCTCCGGTACTATCAGTGCAATCACCACCATCCGTTTCCGATCAGGAATTTTACATGCTGTATCCGTCTACAGAAGTTCCTCTTCCCCAGATAGATATATTCCTTCCTCCTACACCGGAATTGGGAAAAACAGAATATGCACGTAAAGATATTACTGAGGATTTTTCTCCACGGGAAAAAGCCGATATAGCTGTTCCGGATCCAAAACTTCTGGCTGACGAAAACTCTCTTGTTATTGACCTGGCTCTCATGACAGATGAAGATTATGCTTTTCCGCTCCCCGGAGCAAAAGTCATATCACCCTATGCCGGCCGCAGAAGACATCATTCCGGCGTTGATCTGAAAACATGTGCCAATGATACCATTGTTTCAGCTTTCGACGGGATTGTCCGCCTGGCAAAACCTTATGCAGCTTATGGCAATGTCATAGTTATCCGTCATTATAACGGGTTGGAAACAGTCTACAGCCATAATTCCAAAAATCTGGTTAAAGTAGGTGACCGCGTAAAAGCCGGTGAACCGGTCGGATTAACAGGAAGGACAGGCAGAGCAACTACGGAGCATCTGCATTTTGAAGTGCGTATCAACGGACAGCACTTCAATCCTGATAAAGTATTCGACCTGGAAAAGCGAAAATTGCAAAACACTTGCCTGGTTGCTACCAAAACAGGAAAAAATATTGCTGTAAAAGCTATTGATATACTCCCGCATCAGCGTGCCGGTGAATACCAATACTCTTATTTAGGAATCCCTGTTCCGAATAATAATAAAAAGCTGGATTTGTAGAATAAAAAAAGACTTTATAAACTTCAACCTCCCGTATTTGTTTTTTGGGAGCAAAAGAATAGAGGGAATGCCCGCTTTCCGGGTATTTACTCCACCCACCAACAAATGTGATATATTTGTATTGATCTTCCGCTTATTTACAGAAATCAATAAACAAACGATCCTGAGAATCTTTTACTTTTCCAAAACTTTCCATGACCAAATTCACAATACAATTCTGCTTTTGATCCAGAAAGGCCAGTACATCCGTTACTGCCTTTTCATGAAATTCCAAAAGACCATGAGCAAAATAAGGTGTTGCCTCTTCATCAAAACGAATACGAAGATCAAAAAATCTGACGCCAAATTCATACTGTTCTTTAAGAGACAGGTTCTGACATTTTCCGGTATTCCAAGCTATTATCTGGACCAGTCCGGTTGGCTTAAGATAAGTCATTGAGTTGTGAGTTCCTAATTTAAGCATAAAATGGTTATTTAAGTGATTAGTAGAAGCTGATTTTCAAAGGGAACTTCCATTCAGTAAATATAAGGATTAATCCATATCTAATGTAAAAAAACAACTGATATTCTTATTTATTTTCTAATTTGGTCCATAAACAAAAAAGGCCACTGATTTTCAGTGACCTTTGTGGAGCTGGAGAGATTCGAACTCTCGTCCAAACGAGGAACTAATCTGCTTTCTACATGTTTATCTTCGCCTTCAATTGTCGGGATCAAGCAAGACCGAAGCCACCCACTTAATCCTTATCCTCTAAATTTTCGCCTGAGACCCGAGGCTCATTTCAGACTATCTCCGATATTGCTGCACCACCTGATCGGAAAGCTTCGGAGCAACAGCATCCGGGTGATGTCACGTCCCCGCAACTTTTGCAGGGATTAAGCTTGAATCTACTATACTTCGATTAAGCAGCGAGAGCGTAATTGTTTTCGCCAGTTAATTGTTCGTTGTCTGAGATTTAAGTGCAAGCCAACCACGCACTACATGCTTACAAACCACTTCTGCCCGCTGTCAAAACCGGTCAGCCCCTTGATTTGTGAGTACAAAGATACAAAGATTCTGCGTATCTCTGTACTCCATTTAGTTTTTTTATTCTATTACCCCTATTTCACGGAACCAGTCTTCGGCTCTGTCAGGCCATTCATTCACGGCTGCACCGGTATCTCTAAGTCCATAACCGTGTCCCCCCTTACTATACAGGTGCATCCAGGCAGGAACACCTGCTTCTTTTAATGCATAATAATAGAAAAGGCTGCTGTTTATATATGACTTATCGTCTTCTGCCTGAATCAGCATGGTCGGAGGTGTTGCCGACGTTACTTTGATCTCTGATGCCAATTGGAAATTTTCGCCATCCAGATACGCCGGATACACCAAAAGACAGAAATCAGGACGACAACTTACCTTATCCGCAGCATCCACTGCCGGATATGTCCGTTTCTCAAAATTATTACTAACCATCGCAGAAAGGTGACCTCCTGCCGAAAATCCCATCACACCGATACGTTGCGGATCTACATTCATCTCTTCTGCATGGGCTCTGACATACCCGATCGCACGCTGCAAGTCCTGCAAAGGAGCTTCATGCTTCTCGCGACCTTCCCGACGCGGGACACGGTATTTTACCAACACAGCTGTTATTCCCAAATTGTTCAGCCATTCGCAAACTTCGTCTCCTTCCAGATCGTAAGCCAGAATATTATACCCTCCACCGGGACAGACTACCATTGCCGCCCCTGTAGCAACTTCATCTGGAGCCGGATAAACAGTGACTGTCGGTTCACTTACATTAGTAACCCGTAAGACGGTTTCACCACCTGTCTTACCGCCATCAGTATCTGCTTTTTCTATCAGCTTGGTTGTTTCTCCCGGTGCTCCTTTCGGGAACAACAGGATCGGATTATCTTGTGCCATAGCTGAACCTATTAAACAACTTGCTCCGACAAGCAGGAGCATCCATTTTCTGATCATACACTACACTGTTTAAAGAATTTATAAAAACCATTATTTTTGAGGGAAATTCGGACTATACAGCATTGTTTTCTCTAATGTCATTAGTTTGCCATCTTTCACAAAAGCCTCTCCACGTTCTGAAAGATGTTTAACCATTTCTCCACGGAGTTCTTTCAACTGTTTTGCATATTCCGCCTTGGCAGAACAATCGGTCAACTCACCCGGGTCTTTCACCAAATCGAACAGTTGCTCTTTTCCATTATGAAGATTCCAGACATATTTTAGTTTGCCATCTGTTAAAGCACACCAATAATTATCCGCACTATAACAAGTAGCATGTTCCATATCAATATATTTACGCCATTCATCTCCATGTCCCTGCACTAATTTCAGCAGTGAACTACCATCCATATCGGGAGGAACCGCCCCCCCAGCCAAATCAATAAAGGTCGGCAGAAAATCGCGTAATTCAACCGGCTGTTCAATCTTTGTACCATTTGGAACTGATTTCTTGACATAAGACGGCCATTTTACAATATAAGGGATATGAGCAGACCCCTCATACGGATAAGTCTTTCTCCAATGATAATGGTCGCCCAACATATCGCCATGATCGGCAGTAAAACAGATCACGGCATCATCATACATACCTTTTTCTTTCAACGTTTCAATAATCTGCCCTATCTGGTCATCGATAAAAGTGACATTTGCATAATAATGCCTTCTGGATTTAACGGCATACTCATCCCCAAAGTTACCAAACGGAGCGTCAGAAGCAGCCTTTTCCGGATCCAGACGTTCCGCATATTTGCCACACCAATCTCCAATAACAGGCTTAGGTATATCAACATTCTTATACATATCCAAATAACGCTTCGGCGGATCATAAGGACTATGCGGACGTGCAAAAGAGACTTTAAGGAACAATGGCTGATCATTATTATAATTACGAATCAGTTCACAGGCGGTTTGCCCTGTCCAGGTTGTCGGATGTAAACGTTCATTCAGTTTATAAACTCCTGCACCATGGTCATTCCAGCCTATACCAGTTAAGTCCGGATTCTGTCCCGGAGCATTTAACTGGAACCATTCCCGGTAATCACTGATGAAATCTTTTGACTCAATCCGGCCGCTCTCATCAATTAAAGTTGCATGGAATCCATGAAGTGCCTTCTGCGGGAACCAATGCATCTTTCCGATACCAAAAGTGAAATAACCCAGATTACGCAACATCTGAGGCATTTCATATTTATATTGCTCAGCCATTCTTCCGTATCCCAGCATACCATGATGCCAGGGAGATAAACCTGTCAGCAAGCCGGCACGTCCGGGCGTACTGCTTGGAGCCGAAGAATAACCATTTACAAACAGTGTTCCTTCTGCTGCAAGTTTATCTATATTAGGAGAAATAACAGCTTTGTTACCCATACATCCCAAAGTATCCCCACGATGCTGGTCTGTCATGATAAAAATTACATGAGGTTTCTTTTTCTTTTCCTCTTGTCCATTATTCTGTTCATTCAAGGAAGAAGTGATAGATTGTGCAGAATGATTGACTCCAACTCCTGCACCTGCTAATAGTGACGATTTAAGAAAGGCTCTTCTTTTCATTATATGTTTTTCTATGAATACTAATTTAGATAGCGAAGATAAATATCTTATTTGATTCGTGCAAAGAGAAGACGACTAATATTATCGGTAAGAATAAAAACGAAAAGAAGCTATAAACGCAAAAAGGAACCAACCTTACGATTGATTCCTTTCATTTGTTTGGAGTCTGTGACTCTAAAACGGCGGCTATCTACTCTCCCACTTTTACGCAGTACCATCGACGTGATTGGGC
>NZ_JAMOKT010000108.1:0-11807 GCF_023656795.1 Parabacteroides caeci | reverse complement strand
CATTTACAAGAGCTGTTTAATAAGACTAATTTCAATGATGTCAAAGAACAATTTAATCCCCTTATTCCGGGATTATTTGATTAATTAATAACTCGTCCCGATTTTAACGGGACACTAGTGATTTGGGTTGCTTTTTCAATACGTAGCTTATTGATATAATCATTTATGCTCATGCTTGTCAATGCTTTCATTTTTGCGTATAAAGAAGAACGGCTCATTCCTATATTGCTTGTCAGGTATTGCACGTCCAGGGCTGGGTTCGAAAGATTCTCTATAACGAGGCTATTCAGTTTCAATAAGAACTTTTCATCAATATTACTAAGAGGTGAAGTCTCTGATTCTGTAATAACAAAATTATAATTTTTGTAGCGTGATTTGAATAATTCGATATGCCTGAGTTGATTGCGAATCAACATTAGTAATACATCGATATCAAAAGGTTTAGCCAAATAGGCTTCGGCACCTGTTTCGTACCCTTGGTACATACTTTCCGCATTATTTCTGGCTGTCAATAAAACGACTGGGATATGACTGATTTCAATATCCGTTTTGATACGGTGAGTAAGTTCAATTCCGTTTATTTGAGGCATCATAACATCGCTGACAATTATATCAGGATGATTTTTATAAATCAAATCGAGTGCCTTACTTCCATTTTCGGCAGTATAAACAGTCTTAAATTTGTCAGTCATGGCATCTTTTAAAAATGATAACATTTCAGATTCATCTTCAACAATAAGAAGTGAATAGGTTTTCATATCAAAACGAAGTCCTTCCTGGATTATGAAATCATTGTCATCAGTGGAGGACAATAGGCTGTTTAGATAGTTTTTTTCCGTGTAAACAATCTCTTTTTCGGTATTATTTGCTTTTAGTTCGAAAAAGAATGTAGAACCTTTCCCCTCGTTGTCTACTGCTCCAATATTCCCGCCATGTAACTCAATCAGTGTTTTAGAGTAAGATAAACCGATTCCGCTACCCGGTTGGTGATTATAGCCTTGATAGAAGCGGGTAAACAATTTGTTTGTATCGACGTCTTCGAGACCGGCCCCTTCGTCGCTGACAGATACTTTTACGTATTCTCCTACTCTTTGGGTCGATAAAGTGATACTGGAGTTATCCGGACTGTATTTCAACGCATTCATTAAAAAATTGGAAAGAATGACTTCGCATTTGTTTTTATCGAAAGAAACAGACGTTATAGAATGATCGAATACATATTTCAACTCGATTTTTTTTGTACTGAATTCTTCGTGGAAGTCTTCTGCAATGGAATGAACCCATGTATTCAGTTCATGAGGTTGCATGTGCAAGATATCCTGACTCACTTCCATCTTACGAATGTCCAATACCATATTTATAATGTTGGTCATTCGTTTAGCTTGCTTATATATGCCTGTTAATTTTTTTTGAGTTTCTTCTTCGAGATTATCCTGGTTCAGCATTCTTTTTAGCGGTGCATAAATTAATGTGAGAGGTGTACGTAACTCATGACTGATATTAATCAGGAAACGGACTTTTCCTTCATATACTTTTTGTTCGTGTTCTTTCATTTCCCATTTTAGTTTGGTGCTTCTTTTATGGAAAATGCCGATAACGATGCCTATTCCGATAGCAATGGTCAATAGAATGACGCTTAGAATAAACCAGGCACTTGTCCACCAGGGGGTCGATATGGTAAAAGATAATACTTTTATGGGAGTACTCCAGTTGCCGTCTTGCATATTGCATGATACAAATATTTGGTAATCACCGTAGGGTAATGTATGAAAAGTGAGCATAGGTTCATACGACTCGGAGGTGTATTTGTCAGGACCTATGATTTGATAACTGAACATTTTTTTTCGGAAAACATCTTCGTCATTAGACATAATTTTGATTACCAGTGAGGAATAATTCCAGGGAAGTTTAATCTGTTTTCCGGAATCCTTTATCTGGCGCTGATTTATTCTGACTCCGTCAAGAATTAAATCAGATAACTCTATGCGAGGCATAGAGTTATCATTAAGTTTTATATCATTACTGATGCGTGTTAATCCGGAAATACCTCCCATAAAAATATCTCCGGACTGGGAAATCAATACCGGTTTGGGTAGATATTCATTCGGGTAAGCTCCGTTCGATTCACCCAATAGGATAAATTTATCTTCTTCTGGGAAATAAGTGACAAGCATATCCTGTGTGCCTATCCACAATCTGCCGTTTTTATCTGAAATCAAAGAACTGACTCCGTGAAAAAGATTAGTTTCGATGGTCTTGATTTGATTGTTTTTATAATCGAAATGATGCAAGTATTGATTTGTTCCAATCCAAAAGTTTCCTTTGTTGTCGTCACAAATAGCAGTAATCTGTTCATTGACATTTTTCAGATTGAAAATAACCTTTAATGTACTGTTTGTATTATCAACTTCGAATAATTGCTTTATACTGAATAAATAAGTATGTTCCTTATTGTTTGAAACAACTTGTAAGGAACTGACGGTGATATTGGGAACCTGGTCGGTCAATTCTATGCCGTTGAATGTTTTCTTTTCGATATCGTAGAGATAGACCTTGTTAGCTAAGAAATGTATTTTGTTTTTAGAAAACTTGTTTATATTGACAGCCAGTCCCATGTGGTAAATATCTTCATCATTTTCTTTGTCAACGAGCCTGAATGGTATGAGTTGTCTTGTTTTTATATTGAAACGGTATAGACCTTTGCCAAAAAAAGAAAGGATTAATTCATTTTTATCTAACTTTGAAATAGAGGTTACTTTTTCATTTTGCGTTTCAGGATAATAGGAGAATGTATTGTTTTGAAGATCTAATTTATTGAGGCCTCCCCCGTCGGTACCGACCCATATCATACCATCGGAATCTTCATACAGGCTGGAGATAGTTCCATCACTTAATCCCAGCTTATTGTTAGGTTGAACTTCCCTGTATGTTTTTATGGACACTTCACGAATTCCGATCAGACCTCCACGAATACTTCCGGCCCATAAATTGTTTTTTTATCGATATACAGACTATAAACAGAGTTGACAGGGAAGGAATAGATATCACCCGGTGAATGTTTGATAAAAGAAAAAGATTGTTTTTTCCGGTCGAGTATATTGATACCTCCGCCATCGGTGGCTATCCACAAATCTCCGTTCCTTTCTTTTATATCCAAAATTATATTGTTGTTTAACCTTGAATTATTAGTTTGATAATGTTTAACCAGTTTTTCTTCTTTTGAAAAACACAGTAATCCTTTCCCATAAGGTGACACCCATAAGTTTTGCTCCGAATCGATATAAGTTGCCAATGTATTTTTTTCCTTGTAAAAAGGAGACCTTTCTATCTTTCCGCTTCTTAGGTTATAGATCCATAAGCCTTCCCAGCGACATCTGATCAATATCTTATCCTCCTTCCAGTATTCCATGGAATTGAAATATACTTTGTAATTTTCAGTTCCATTTATGGCTACAGGCTGGATCTTTTTGTGTTGATAGTCATATTTATAGATTATACCTCGTCCCCCGAATAAGATTCCGTCAGGTAATAACAGGAAAGAACGAACATTTATATTTTTGTCTTGATAGAGTACCGGGACAAAATGATCCAAATCATAATCGTATATGACTAAACCTTTCTCTGTTGAAATCCAAATGTTCAATAACGAGTCTTCTGCTATAAAATGAATCAGGTCGCTAGGTAAACTACCTTCTGTATCTTGTTTGTAACGATAAGTTTTTATTACGTTTCCGTCAAAACGGTTCAGTCCGAATTTCGTTCCGATCCAGATGTATCCTTTTTGGTCATTTAATATACATCTGACAGTGGATTGGGAGAGGCCTTCCTTAATGGATAACTGCTTAAAATAATAATCAGAAAAAGGATAAGCCTTACAGTTGCATCCTATAATAAGCAGTAATAATAGTATAGAAAAAGTTATTGTGTGTTTCATTGCTGATCAATATAGTTGTGGCAAAGATAATGAATTTCCAGCGGATGATATGAAATCAGGCTTATATTTGTTCCATAATTGTCCTCTCGGCTTCAAATATTGTATTTATTAACGGTATTGGACAAAAATGGAAAATAAATCGGAATCTATTAAACATACAAATCTAGCCTCCCTCATACATTTGCAGACACAGATAATTTAAATTTTTATTAACTTTTAAAATCTATAGTTTATGAGAAAGAAAATTTTACTTGTAGCTGCAGCTTTTGTAATGACAGCGAATGTAATGGCTCAGACGGATATAACTCCTGCCCGTTATGTATTTGCAAATCAGGAAGTAGGTACTTACTTATATGATGAGGCGATGGCCGGAGCTAATCCGCCTACTGCATTTACAAATGCAGTGGAAAAATTTAATGACGGTTATATTGTGTTGAATAACGGACAATTTGGTGCTGGATTGGCTGAAGCTCCCAATGCAATGTATATCCAATCGGGATCTTCTATTGTTGATTTGGGTGGAGAAGTAGGTAAAGTCTTATGTATTAAAGGTTCGAATTCTACTTTCTCGGCAGGAAAAGCAGCCGAAGGTACTTTTAATATCGGTTGGTGGAATATGAGCCTTTTCACTAAAGATGATGTTCCTGAGGAAACACCGGTACGATTCAGAGTTGTATTTAGAATTATAGAAAATACCCCTGATTTATCCAATGGGCAATTATCTGCTCAACCCTATACATATGCCGGTGATTTCGCTGATGCCACGGAAGTTTACGGAAGTGGTCATTTTATTGCCAGATGGGAAGATGACAATTCACCGAAAGAAGATGAAAATGGAAATCTTTATTATGATGATGAGCTTTGGCAGGTTACTGAATTTGACTATCAGGCTGGAACAGAAGCAGGAATTCCTTTGCGTCTAACTTTGCATTTTGCATCTCAGGCTAAGCTACCTAATTCAGCCATTTTAATTAAAGAAATCAAAATGACACTGAATCCGACGGGAGATGCAAAAACGGAGCAGATTCGTTTGAAATCGACAACAGTTGCCAATGAGGACATCAAGGTAAATGATAAAATATCTTATACTATTCTTGATAATCAGATAGAATTCCAGGGACTGACTCCGGGGGAAAAAGTTTATATCTACACTACTGACGGCAAACAGGTAAAACTATTTGTTTCCAATGGCTCCAACGACCGCGTTTCTTTGACCAGTGGTTTCTATTTTGTCAGATCAGGAGCTTCTACATTGAAGGTTTTGATTAAATAATTCAATCAGTATCTCATATTTTGTTAACTCAGAACAGTCATGTGTAAAAAACTTACTATAATTAGTATAATCGCTTTTTTGTGTGTCTTGTCCACAAAAGCACAAGTTGATAATTATGCGTTGAAACTGGTAGATAACAGCACCATTTCGTTCGGAAATATATCCGAGATGAATGGTTTGTCCTCTTATACCATTCAATTTTGGATGTGTCCATCCGGATGGAACAAAGGAACTGTCATCTACCAGGAAGAAAATTCTTTTGGAGCACGGTTAGGTGACGATACCGAACTGGTCTTCTTTGCTGGTAAAGAGTCTTTTTCTGTTAAGTCGCCGGATCTGGGAGTGAATAAATGGGCACATATCACACTGATTAGTGATAAAGGTGAACTGACTGTTTTAATAAATAACCAGGTTGTGAAGACTTTGTCACTAGTTTTTACAATACCGGCAACAAATGCGATTTTTAAATTGGGGGGTACCTTTTCAGGCAGACTGGATGAATTTAGAATATGGGGTACTGTTTTGTCTTCCGATTATGAGTATATGTGGCGGAATACATTGAATAAGTTTCATCCGCAATGGAAAGATCTGATTGCATATTATAAGTTTGATCAGAATCTATGTCCCAATGTGGTGGATTATACATATCGTCATCATGGTGAATTTACAGGGCAGTCCGGACGGGAGATCGTGACCGACAATCCTGACTTTACTTATTGTATTGTGGCTGCATATACTGATTTCGGTCGTTTTACAGACCGAGCTATCGATAAAGACAAATATCTTTTAGCTAATACATTAATAGTTTTAGGAATCAATTCTTATCCCGATGGAACCGTAAATGTCAGTTATCCCGATAATCAGGGTACAGTTGCAAATGGGACCTATATGAGTGACTATAAAGGTAGAAAAGGGATTCTTGCTTTAAATGGAAATGGTGCTCAGATGGAGGTCGGAACCAAGGCTTTACGATCTACTTCTACCTATTGTTTTCATACCTGGATTTATTTGGAAGAATGGACGGAAGGGGCTTTTATTATTAAAAAAGAAGCTTCCGATACAAACGGATTTTCAATTCGTCTTGGTGCTGAAGACAGTAAGCAGATTATCGTCCGCTTAAATGGTAAAGAATATATCCGCGACAAGAAAATGGAAATCGGGAAATGGGTACATCTGGGTGTGTCGACCAATAAGGAAAATGGCAAAGGGGAACTTTACTTGTTTACCTTCAATGGAGTAGCCTCTTTCCCTTCACGTGGAAACTTTCCGAATGAAGAGGTATCTTATATTCTACCCGATTTGTCGGATGTTCCGGCTGTTGTCGGCCTGAATTTACATGCCAAGTTGGATGAAACAGTTATTTGGGCAGGAGGGAAGAGTCAGGCTCAATTGAAATCTATTATGAATAACGGAGTGATCATGCCGGGGTTTGAGATCCAATTGGATGCTTCGTCGCTTTGGCCGACCGATTCTTATTGGGCATATGATAAGCAGGATAATTTGGGATATGATTCTTATTCTTTTAAACATTATATTAATATTATGCGGAGCGCTTATGACGGGCATAGAGGTTTTAAAATCAAGATGAGTGTCAGTAGTCATACTGGTTGGGAAACAACTTTCAGTGATGCTGGTCTCAGGAAGAAATTAGGAGAGAATATAGCAAAACTCGTTAATGAAACTGACCTGGACGGTGTTGATCTGGATTTTGAATGGACATACAGCGATACTGGATGGAAAAACTATGCATTGGTAGTAGAGCAAATCCGTAAAAACCTGAAAACAGGAAAAATACTAACGGTGACTCCCCATAATGTATCTTATCGTTTTCCGGTGGAATATATGAAATATGTGGATTATTTCCTGTTTCAGGTTTATGGACCGAATGATAAAAATATTTTTACACGGAATGGTTATCAAGCAGCTTACGATAAATTTCTGAGTTGGGGGTATCCGAAAGAAAAGATCGTGCTTTCTTATGCAACTACCACATCGGCAGGAATGGATGAAAATAGCAATGTAATTAAAAACGGTAATGCAACAGCGTATCCTCCGATTGGCATCCGCAATCTGTTTGATGATTTCTACTCTCCAGAAATTGATCGTATTTATCAGGAATCACCCGGTTGTTATCGTCTTTTCTGCGGTTATGACCAGACACTTTGGCGAAATCGGTTCGTAAAGGATAATCAACTTAGAGGTATTATGTATTGGGATATGGGGAATGATGTGAAAACATCTCATCCGTATAGCTTGGTAAAAGGTGCTAATTTCATATTAAACAGTAATGTGGATACATTGGTTACAAAAGTTAGTATAACTCCGGTCGGTAATATTTCTGTTTCCGTCAATCAGGACAAACTTCAGATATATCCTACATGGGTAGAAGAAACGGTCTCTTTTATATTGAAAGAGGGAGAGAGGCCGGAATATGTCCGGATCTTTGATGTGTCCGGTTCATGTGTGATTGGAAAAAAGATAAATGATGACTCACTGTACGTTGGAAATTTATCGAGAGGAAATTATTTTGTCCAACTATTTACAGCTACAGGAAAAGCCTTCAACGGTAGATTTATAAAGAAATAATTAATAATTGGTTATAATCCATGAAAAAATCATTTTATTCACTTTTAGTCGGCAGTCTTCTTTATTTTTCATTTTCAGCATGTGAGGATGACGCGACAAATCCAGGTGATTTCAGTTTGAAACCGACCCTGGAAGTTACCGGTATTGCTTCGGCAAGTAATAATTCATATACTTTCAATCTGGCCAGAAGTATCGATACTACATACCGTTATTTTTATACGGAGTCGGATACGTTGAAAGATCAAAACGGGAATTTAGTAAAGGATGAACAGGGTAACTATCAGATTACAAAAGATAGTATCTATTACGATGGGCAGACTACCGGTAAACTATATGAGATGGAAAAAATTATGTTGGACCCCGACATCGATACCTTGATGATATCGATTGCCAGCAACTGCAAATGGAAAGCGCCGATGCCAAGCAGCGGCGGAAAGGTACAATGGTTTTTTACCCAGAACCTGGCCGGTGGGGGAGACGGAACGCTGACGGTGGCTGTTACGCGCAATAGAAATGCGTCGCCCCGTGCTGTGGATGCTGTACAAATTGTGCATACTCCGGATAGTACGATTATGTATAAACTTATTTTCGGACAAAAAGGAGTTAGTAAATAAAAAGGATAAGCCTAATAATACAATTGCAAAGATATGAGACAAATAATTATGTTCATTTGCGGATGTCTTCTTTCCTTGTTAACCGCAAACGTTTATGCCCAGAACATCTCTGTAAGAGGTGTTGTTTTGGACGATATGAATGAACCGCTCCCTGGAGCGAATGTATATATAAAAGGGACTTCGAAAGGTACGATGACCGACATCGACGGTAAATTTACCTTACAGGTACCCAATTCTAAAAGTATTCTCGTGATTTCCTATATCGGTTACAAGGATAAGGAAATAACCGTAGGTAAACAACAGGACTTGAAGGTCGTTTTAGAGAGTAATTCGGAATTGATCGACGAAGTCGTTATCGTCGGTTTCGGTACGCAGAAAAAGATCAATGCGACAGGATCCGTAAAAACGATCGATAACAAAGTCTTTGAATCCAGACCATTGACGGATGCGGTTCAGGGATTGCAGGGGACAATTGCCGGTTTGAACATTACCAATGATCAAGGGGGTGCGTTGGGGCAAAAGATGGAAATCAATATTCGTGGTATCGGTTCCATAGACGAAGGTTCCAGTTCTGCTCCGCTGGTGTTGATCGACGGGATGGAAGGTGACTTATCGACAATCAATCCGAACGATATCGAGAATGTTTCCGTACTGAAGGATGCTGCGGCTGCCTCTATTTACGGTTCCCGCGCTCCTTTCGGTGTGATCCTGATAAAGACGAAAAGCGGATCGAGCCGTATTACTCAAGTAAACTATACAGGTAATGTCCGCATATCCAATCCGATAAAAGTTCCCCAGATGGTGGATTCTTATACATATGCATTAATGATCAACGATGCTTTCATCAATGCAGGAGGCGGTGCGCAATTCGGACAGGGACAACTGGATAAAATTTTGCAGTATCAGCGTGGCGAACTGCCTTATGGCATCGAAAAAGTGGCTGATCAAAATGATTGGACTTGGGGACAGCGGAGTTTCGGTAATACCGACTGGTATGATACCTATCTGAAAAAAGCGACGGTTTCGCAGGAACATAATGTCAGTGTTAGTGGAGGTACTGATAAAGTAAATTTTTATTTTTCAGGAAACTATCTGGATCAGACCGGTCTGTTCAATTATGCCGATGAACAGTTTCAACGTCTGTCCATCAACGGAAAGGTGGGTGTCAATTTTAATAAGTACGTGCAATTGGTTTGGAATTCCCGCCTTGTGAATACGGAAAACGATAAACCGACAGCCATGAACGACCTGTTTTTCCATAACTTGGGACGTCGGTCACCTCTAATGCCTCTTTATATGCCTAACGGTGAATACAACCGAGAATCCATGATTCCAGCAATGAAAGACGGAGGGCGTGTGAACAACAAAAATCAGCAACTGTATAACCAGGCTACATTGACCATTACACCGATTGAGAAATGGAATATCCATGTTGAACTGAACAGTCGTTTGGAATCACCCCGTGATACCCGTCAGTTTAAAAAGATTCAAAGCAGTCTTCCCGATGGTACTTTACAATATATATCTGTGTTGGAAGGCGTAGCCGACAAGACTGAAGTTAAGGATAACGGATCATTCAACCGTCAGCCTGCGGCCGGAGTAAGTTACTTTGAAAAAGGTAACGGACGAGTCAACTATTTCAATACGAATATTTATACGAATTATGACTGGAATATTGATAAGCATGCTTTTGGAGTATTGCTGGGCGGACAATCGGAGTATTATTATACCGAAACGACCCGTGTAGCTTCAGATGATATTTTGCTGGATGATAAACCTTTCCTGCCATCGGGTGCCGGTACCAATACGATGATGTCAGATAAGAAAGGAGAATGGTCTTCACTCGGTTTCTTCGGACGTATCAATTATAATTATGATGAACGTTACATGGCTGAAGTCAATCTGCGTTATGACGGTGCATCACGTTTTCCCTCCAATCAGCGCTGGGCATTTTTTCCGTCTTTTTCCGTGGGATGGAATATCGCCAGTGAGCCGTTTTGGGAATCTTTAAATGAAGCCGGTTTTGAGTATTTGAAATTAAGAGGTTCGTATGGGAAGCTGGGAAGCCAGAACACCACGTCTTTTTATCCGTATTACCAGAAGATGGAAGCTAAAAATGCCTCCTTGGTGCTTGGTGGGCAACAGGCCGTTTCACTTCCGATGTACAATCCTTATTCTGTCAGCCTGACCTGGGAAAAGATTGAAAATATGGGAGCTGCGCTCGAATGGGGATTCTTTAAGAATCGTTTTACGGGAACATTGGAATGGTTTCAGCGTTCAACTAAGGATATGGTTGGCCCCTCCAAGTCGTTGCCTTCTATTTATGGAGCCAGCGCTCCGAAAACTAACAATGCGGAATTGAGAAACCGGGGTTGGGAATTCGAAATCGGATGGAGAGACCAGGTGAATAAGAATTTCGGCTACGGTATTTCGGCGACCTTCAGTGATTATCAGACAGAGATAACCCGCTACGACAGTCCTGACGGTAAACTTGACGGCTGGTATAGCGGAAAGAAATATGGCGATATCTGGGGATATGAAACGATTGGCATAGCTAAAAGTGATAAAGAAATGACCGATTATTTGGCTTTGCACGATCAATCTTCGATTGGTAGCAAATGGGGCGGCGGCGATATCATGTATAAAGACCTGAATAACGACGGAAGAGTGGACAAAGGTAGTGAAACCGTCAATGATTACGGTGACCTGAAAGTGATAGGTAACGGTACTCCCCGTTTTGCTTATAGCTTTACGTTGGATGCACGCTATAAGTTCATTGATTTCAGAGCCTTTTTCCAAGGCATCGGTAAGCGCGACGTATTCTTTAAAGATAGTGCGACTTTCTTCGGGATGGTAGGAGCTTGGCAACGTTCTCTTTACACAAATCATCTGGATTACTTCCGGTATGCCGGCGAAACATTGGGTGCCAATATGGACGATCCTTACTACGGACGCATAAGAACAGACAGAAACAACTCGCAA
Organism: Parabacteroides caeci; assembly: GCF_023656795.1. Classification (NCBI taxonomy): domain Bacteria; kingdom Pseudomonadati; phylum Bacteroidota; class Bacteroidia; order Bacteroidales; family Tannerellaceae; genus Parabacteroides; species Parabacteroides caeci. The sequence goes on along the minus strand of NZ_JAMOKT010000108.1, from coordinate 418 downwards.
GTGTGTGATCGCTTTATGCAAAACGCAGCTTATCTGCGTTTGAAGAACCTGCAAATCGGTTTTAATCTACCGGAATATACGAAACTGAGCAAATATGTGAAGAGGGCCCGTCTGTATGTATCCGGTGAAAACCTATTTACTATTACTAAACTAAAGATTTATGATCCGGAAGCTGTCGGTAAAACTGACAGTGCCTATGGACCGGGTAAAACCTATCCGATGTACAGAGTATGGTCAATAGGTCTGGACGTAACTTTCTAAATACATTTTGGGTAATCAGTAAACAGTAAGTAATATAGTTCCTATGTTTAAAATCGGAAAAGACGGATAGCACGAGATAGCACTACAAAAGCTATACCATTTTAGTTAACTTTGTATTGTATCAAATTCATTATTAACTAATAACGATATAGCTTAT
>NZ_JAMOKT010000107.1:0-12441 GCF_023656795.1 Parabacteroides caeci | reverse complement strand
TAGTTAAGACTTTTCTATCTGCAAGATTACCTTTATTCCCCAATTACACAACTTTTTTTGAAATATTTTAATGATTTATGCCACAAAACATATTTTAATAGAAATTTTGGTGCGGTTGCCCTGTGAATTATCCAACTTTGTTTGGATTTTAAATGGAAAATGATATGGAACAACTGAAAGATTTATTCCTGGCGGGAGCCGGCCTGTTATCGGCCGTGCTCCCCGCTCCGGCATCGGCTGCAGGAAATCAGCCGACTGCGAAAGAAAGCCGTCCGAACATCCTCTTTATCCTCTCCGACGACCATACGGCCCAGGCATGGGGTATCTACGGAGGCGTGCTGGCCGATTACGTGAAGAATGAAAACATCCGCCGGCTAGCTGCCGAGGGCTGCGTACTGGACAACTGTTTCTGTACGAACTCTATATCCGTGCCCAGCCGGGCAGCTATCATGACCGGAGCTTACAGTCATCGCAACGGTGTTTATACCCTGAGCGATGCCCTCGATCCGCAAGCTGATAATATCGCCAAGCAGATGCAGCAAGGCGGCTACCAAACGGCACTGATAGGGAAGTGGCACCTGAAAACACAGCCGATGGGCTTCGATTACTTCAGTGTTTTCCATGACCAGGGCGATTATATCGATCCGGTATTCAAAACCGCCGACGGATGGGTAGACGATAACAAAGGAAGAAGCGGCAAAAAGGAAAAAGGTTTCTCCACCGATCTGGTAACCGACAAGACAATCCGTTGGATACGTGAACGCGACAAAGAGAAACCTTTCATGATGTGCTGCCATTTCAAGGCAACACACGAACCCTGGGATTTCCCGGAACGGATGAAGCATCTCTACGACGATGTTGTTTTCCCGGAGCCGGCAAACCTGATGGAATTCGGTCGTGAAGCCTCCGGACGTACTTTCGACGGACAACAATTAGAGAATATGGCTGTCCGCTGGGAAACGGCCTCCAAAGACCCTGATAAATGGTGGTGCAAATACCCGGAACTACCTTTCTCACGTGAAGGAATGGATAAGGAAACAGCTCGCCGCGAAACCTATCAGAAGCTTATCCGCGACTATCTGCGTTGCGGGGCTACGATCGATGATAATATCGGCCGTCTTCTACGTTTCCTTGATGAAGAAGGACTGACTGAGAATACGATTGTCGTCTACGTCTCCGACCAGGGTTATTTCCTCGGCGAGCATGGCATGTTCGATAAGCGCATGATGTACGAAGAACCTCTGCGCATGCCGTTCGTAATCCGTTACCCGAAAGAAATACCTGCCGGTACGCGCAACCACGATATTATCCTGAACGTCGACTTTGCCTCATTGTTGGCCGATTATGCCGGAGTAGATGCTCCCGATAAATCGCAGGGACGCAGCTTTCGCGATAATCTAAAAGGACAAGCCCCGGCCGACTGGCGGCAAACGATGTATTACCGTTACTGGACGCACCACGGCATCCGGCCGGCCCACATGGGGATTCGCAACCACCGCTATAAGCTGATGTTCCTCTATGCCGATCGCCTGAATGCTACCGGATCGGAGAAAACGCCCGGCACTCCGTCATGGGAATTCTATGACCTGCTGGCCGACCCCAAAGAGGATCACAACCTTTACGGTTCCCCCGAATACGAGAAGGTAATCGATGAAATGAAACGTGAAATGATCCGTCAGCGCCGCGCTCTGGGCGACACAGACAGTGAGACGCCACGCATGAAAGAGATTATGGACAAGTATTACTGGTAATTATCGTTCCGATAACGGATTATGCAAAATAAAGCACGGATAGTGTAAAGGTAATGTCTCCTGCAAACACTACCTTTACACTATCTGATTTTAAGACATTCACGCATCATGAAAGCACAAACGATTCTACTCTCATGCCTCGCAGCCGGCATGTCCCTGAACATGGCTGCACGTGACAAGAAACAACCGAATATCATCTTCATCCTGGCCGACGACCTGGGTTACGGAGACCTCTCTTACCTGAACGAAAAGGGGAAGATCCAAACGCCCCACCTCGACAGGATGGCGACCGAAGGTGTCGTCTTCGGTGATGCCCATTCGAGCTCGGCCGTCAGTACCCCGACACGCTACGGCGTACTGACAGGTCGTTACAACTGGCGGTCAACTTTGAAAAACGGCGTCCTCCATTGGTACGACACCCCGCTCATCCCCACCAGACGCACCACGATGGCAAGCATGCTCCGCAACCAGGGATACAACACCGCCTGCATCGGCAAATGGCACTTGGGCTTCCACTTCCCCACAAAAGACGGAAAGAAGCCGGTGGACAAACCAGACGAATACAACCTCGACTTCACGAAAGAGATTACCGGAGGCCCTCGTGACGTGGGGTTCGACTATTTCTTCGGCGTGGATGCCCCCAATTATCCCCCGTACTGCTTTATCGAAAACCGCCGCACAGTGGGACTGCCCGATACGTATTACCCTGTCAGCCAGGCAATGGACAGTCGTGCAGGTAGAGGCCTTCCCGGATGGGAGATGAAGGAGATACTACCCGAACTAGAGAAGAAGGCCGTCGACTACATTAACCGGTCAGCTGCCGACGACAAACCTTTCTTCCTCTATTTCCCCCTTACGTCGCCCCATACACCGATCGTTCCGACCGACGAGTTCCGCGACCAGTCGAAACTCAACGAGTATGCCGACTTCGTCATGCAGTCGGATGCCGTGGTTGGAAGTATCCTCGAAGCATTGGAAAAGAACCGGATTGCCGACAACACGATCGTTGTCTTCACCTCCGACAACGGTTGCTCGCCGCGTGCCGACTTCGAATTGCTGGGACAGAAAGGCCACGACCCCAGTTACATTTTCCGTGGCATGAAATCCGACCTCTTCGAAGGTGGTCACCATGTTCCCTGCATCGTCCGCTGGCCGGCACAATCGAAACCCCGACGTGTGGAACAAACCGTTTGCCTGACCGACTTCATGGCGACCTTTGCCGCCCTCACCGGTTATTCGTTGGCTGACAACGAGGCAGAAGACAGTTATAATATCCTTTCCCTCCTGACCACTCCCGAAACGGGAGAGAAGATCCGCGAAGCCACCGTCCATCATTCCATCGACGGCTCCTTCGCCATCCGCCAGGGTAAATGGAAACTTCTCCTTTCTTCCTATTCAGGAGGTTGGAGCGAGCCGCGCAAACCGCAGGAGGGTACTCCCGAATACCAACTCTACGACCTGGAGAAAGACCCCGAAGAGACTTGCAACGTCTATAAGACAAATCCTGAAATAGCCAGTCGCTTGCGTGACCTGCTCGTCCGCTATGTGGAAGAGGGAAGAAGTACCCCGGGACTGCCGCAAAAGAACGACGGCCCATATCCCTGGAAGCAATTATCGTGGATGAATAATTAAAATATAAAACTAAAATGGAGAGAATTATTCTTTTAATATGTAATATGCTTATATTTGGAGAAGTAAAAAACAAACAAGATAACTAAAAACAACAATTTAATCAATCGGTAGTTTAACTACTGATTAGCAACTGTATAAATTATGGCTAATTCTTATATATCTCCATTTGCCAAACCTGTTTATGTTATGCTGAAACCTATCGGTTCAGTCTGTAACCTGGCATGTGATTATTGTTATTATCTGGAAAAAGGAAAGCTATATCCGAATGTCAAAAATCATATCATGAGTGAGCAACTGCTGGAGAAATTCATCAAAGACTATCTGGAATGCCAGACAATGCCTCAGGTACTCTTCACCTGGCACGGCGGCGAAACACTGATGCGTCCGATAAGTTTTTACAAAAAAGCACTCGAACTTCAACAGAAATACGGCCGTGGAAGACAGATAGACAACTGTATCCAAACAAACGGAACGTTACTGACAGACGATTGGTGCCGTTTCTTCAAAGAAAACAACTTTCTGGTTGGAATATCAATCGACGGTCCGCAGGAATTTCACGACGAATATCGCCGGAATCGTCAGGGCCTTCCCTCCTTCTACAAAGTAATGAAGGGAATCGAATTGCTGAAAAAACATCAGGTAGAATACAATGCGATGGCAGTCGTAAACGATTACAATGTCGATTACCCACTTGATTTTTATAACTTTTTCAAAGAAATAGATTGCCATTATATCCAATTCGCCCCTATCGTGGAACGATTGGGACAACACGCGGACGGAACAATGCTGACTTCGCCGGAACAACAAGATGCCCATATAAAGCTGGCACCTTTCTCCGTCGATTCCGAAAAATGGGGAGATTTCCTTTGTGCCATTTTCGATGAATGGGTGAAAGAAGATGTGGGAAATTATTATATCCAGTTATTCGATGCCACACTGGCAAACTGGGTCGGAGAACAGCCGGGCGTATGCACTCTGGCCCGGACATGCGGACATGCCGGTGTGATGGAATTCAATGGCGACATTTATGCGTGTGACCATTTTGTATTCCCCAAGTACAAACTGGGCAATATCTACACGCAGACATTAACAGAAATGATGTACAGCCAGAGCCAGTTAAAGTTCGGAGCTGATAAATACGATAAGTTGCCGGTACAATGCAAAGAATGCGAATTTCTTTTCGCCTGCAACGGGGAATGTCCCAAAAACCGTTTCCTGCATACAGCCAGCGGCGAACCGGGATTAAACTATCTGTGCAAGGGCTACAAAAAATATTTCAAACACGTAGCGCCCTATATGGATTTTATGAAAAAAGAATTATTGGCTCAACGTCCGCCCGCAAATGTAATGAAATTAAATAAATGATACACTCTTTATTTACAATCTGAAATAAATACTTCTATATCTTTGCTAAATGCGAATACGATTGTTGATATTGACTTTCCTATTACTTGTCGCCATACCAGTTCACTCGATTTATTTCAGGCAATTGGGCATGGAGGACGGATTGTCGCACTTTTCGGTGATATCCATTTACCAAGATATCCACGGGAGGATGTGGTTTGGGACGCATGAAGGGCTGAGCGTATACGACGGACGGCAAATGCAGGTGTACAAACCCTCTTCCTTGTCTGATAAAGATACGTGCAACGGATATTTGGCCGGTAACCGCGTATCCGTAATCACAGGTGACCGGGAAGGAAATATATTCTTTATGGCTGATGCAGCATTAATGCGTTATGACATAAAAAGACAACGGTTTGATGTGGTGAAAAAAAAAGGTATCAAAGCATTGACCTCATATGAAGGAAACATCTGGTGTCTTTTGAACGACTCTATCCTGACCTATAATGCCGAATCGGGAAAATTAGACTTTCGTTTGAAAACAAATCTCAGGAATATCACCCGATTATTTGTGAAGAACGACCAAGAATGCTGGATAGGCACACGAAACGGCTTATATGCAACCACAGCCGACGGGCAAATTCGTTGCCTCTTGCCCGACCTCTGGATTCATTCCATTTATCAGAGTTCGAAACATGAAATGTGGGTCAGCACCTGGACGGAAGGCCTGTTCAGGGCTGCTTCGGGAGAAGCTCTCCATAAAGTCGCCTATGCACCGGGAACATCCCTGGGAATAGCCAGCAAGCAAGTCCGCAACATTATTGAGGATCATGTCGGTAATATATGGTTCGGAACCTTCGATGGTTTGCAAAAATACAACACTTTTACCGGCGAATACTCACTCTACCAAAACGACTACTTACCGGGAAGCCTGTCGCATTCTTCCGTTTATGCCCTCTACACGGACAACCGGGGGACAGTTTGGGTAGGTACCTATTTCGGTGGCGTCAATTACTTCAGTCCGGAAAACGACATGTTCCGTTTTTATCCTTACGGGCAAGGAAATACCGGAAGCCTCAGTTTTCCGGTAGTCGGGAATATGGTGGAAGACAGAGACGGAAACCTATGGATATGTACCGAAGGGGGTGGGCTGAACTGCCTCGACAGAAAGACCGGAACTATTCGATCGTATAAGGCTTCGTCCCACCCTACCACCCTGCCTCATAACAATCTGAAAAGTATCTGTTATGACAATCAGCGCCATTGTCTTTATATCGGTACCCATACAGGCGGATTGACCCGCTTTGACATCGCTAAACAAACATTCAGGAACTATCAGCAACAGGAAAGCAAAGAGGACATGCCCGGCGATGTCATTCACGAAGTAATGTATTACAACGGCAAAGTGATTGTGGCCGCACGCAACGGCACTTTCATCATGGACACAGAGACCGAAACGTTCAGCCTGCTTGGCGACGGGAGGTCCTGCTCGAGCTTTGATATAGACTCCGACGGATATGCCTGGCTCTCTTACGGACAACAGATTATTTGTATCTGCCTGAAAGACCCATCCGACCAGAAAGTCTTTACTCCCGGACACTACGGCACTTTAGCCACTCGCCTCTTCGTTAGCCGCGAAGGGGATGTTTATTTCGGTTCTTACGGCTCCGGCTTGTTCCGGCTTGACCGTAAAGACGGTACAATCATTAATTATACGGCAGAAAAAGATAAGTTACTGAGCAACTATTGTTACAAAATTGCCGAAACGAATCTGGGACAGCTGCTGGTGACAACCGATAAAGGCATCATGCTTTTTTCTCCTTCCGACGGGACTTTGAATGTCGTACGACTCGGTATGGGAATACCTCTTGTCTCAATTGTACTAGACTGCGGTATTTATGTTTGCCGCGATAATGAAATCTTTGTCGGGGGAACCAATGGGTTGGTTTCGTTTTGGGAAGAAGATATAAACAATTATACGCCCGATTATAATTTGTACTTTGAAGAGTTGTATGTCGAAAATAAACCGGTATACCCCGGCGATGAAACAGGAATACTTACTTCCGCCCTTCCGTTTACCGACCACATTACGTTGCGTTATACGCAGAATAACCTTAGTTTTAAGTTTACTGCGTCCGATTATATCAACATTCTAAAGAATAACAGTTTTGAATATAAGTTGGAAGGGTTCGACAAGGAATGGATAAAGACGGAGAATTCCCAAATCTATTACACCAACCTGAACCCGGGAAACTATATACTGAAAGTACGGGAAATGCAGTTGTGTAACGAAGACATTCCAAAAGAAATATCACTAGCCTTAACCATCCGTTCTCCTTGGTATAACACCGTTTGGGCATGGTTTGTCTATGTATTGGCAGGCAGTCTGATGGTTTACCTAATCTGGCAGGCGAAGAAAGCCCGTTTGGAACTGGCCCTCTCCTTGCGGGAAGAACGTAATGAGAAACGACGTATCGAAGAGTTGAACCAGGCTAAATTGCGTTTTTTCACCAATATCAGCCATGAATTTCGTACTCCATTGACACTCATGATGAGCCATCTGGATATATTGTTGCAGAACAACTCTTTCCCGCCAACAGCCTATAGCAAACTAAAAAAGATTTATAAACACACTACCCGGATGCGTAGTCTGATTACGGAACTGCTCGATTTCAGGAAATTCGAACAACAGCAGATGACACTGAACGTATCGGAACACGATATGGTATCGTTTTTGAAAGATATCAGTCTTTCATTTACGGATTATGCAGCACAGCACAATATTACCTACAACTTCCGGTGCGGACAGAAAAAACTCATGGCCTGGTTTGATGCCCGGCAAATGCAGAAAGTCTTTTTCAATCTCCTGTCGAATGCTTTCAAATATACTCCCGACGGACGGCAAATCGAATTGATGGCAGGAGAAGATAATGACTCTGTTTTCGTAAAGGTAATCGACACGGGTATCGGTCTTTCGGAAACCGACCGGACAAAAATATTCGACCGCTTCTATCAGGCCGAAAATGGCAAATCGCTTTCTGCCAACCCCGGGACAGGTATCGGACTGGCACTAACAAAAAGCATCGTAACGTTTCACCAGGGAACCATCGTTGTGGAAAGCCAGCCGGACTATGGTAGTATTTTCACTGTAAGCCTGAAAAAAGGAAAGCAACATTTCATATCCGCCGAACATATCGTTATCACGGAAAAGCAGGAAGAACAGGCTTTAAAAACAGATACGCTACCCGAACCCACTTGGAATGAACAATTAGCTGAAGAATTTCCCGAGCAAAATGTTCAGCCACTTTCGGAAGAACAAGCGCCGGTTTTGCGCTACACCATCCTGCTGGTGGAAGATAATGAAGAATTAATGCAGGTACTCATTTCGCTATTCTCGCCATTCTACCATGTCCTTTCCGCTTTTAATGGTGAGGAAGGCCTCCAGAAAGCTGCTGACGGGCAGCCCGACCTGATCGTCAGCGATGTCATGATGCCGGTGATGAGCGGTACCGAAATGTGCCTGCGTATCAAAAAAGATATCAACCTTTGCCATATTCCCGTCATCCTGCTTTCGGCGCTCAACTCGGACGAGCAGAATGTGGAAGGTCTTCAATGTGGGGCCGACGATTATGTAGGGAAACCCTTCAATGCCAAAATCCTGCTTTTGCGTTGCAACAACCGTATCCGCAACCGCATCGACCAACAAAACAGGCTGGCTGCCCGACAAGATGACTACGATGTAAGTCTCTTAGCAACGAACTCGCTGGATAAGGAATTTCTCGACCGGATAATTCTATGCATTGACGAGCATTTGGAAGAGGAAAATTTCGATGTAAACCGCCTGGCTGGCGAAATGGCCATGAGCCGCAGTTCTTTCTTCTCCAAATTCAAATCGCTTACCGGAATGACCCCGGCCAGTTTCGTATTAGATTTCAAGATGAGGAAGGCGCTGGAAATGCTAACAGGACAGCCTCACCTGCAAATCGGGGAGATTTCCGACAAACTGGGGTTCGGAACGCCGCACTACTTCAGCAAATGCTTTAAAGCCAAATATGGACAGACTCCTGCCGAATATCGAAAAACCAGGAAAATCGATAATTAGTGATCATTTGGACAAAATTGTTGATATTTTGGACAAAAAGAAAGAGTAGATAGCAGATATCCGATTAATTTTGAAAACGAATCTAACACATTCGTGTTGCAATTAAATACTAACTATTCATATCATGAGAACAACATTGTTATTAGGAATAGGAGCCACTTTATTAACATCCTGTACCTTAAAACCGAAAGAAGAAAAGAAGCCTTTGCAAAAACCAAATGTAATCTTCCTGATTGCCGACGATATCGGTTATGGCGATTTGAGTTGTTACGGTGAGAAAACGATTCATACCCCAAATGTGGATAAACTCGCTTCTCGGGGTATCCGTTTTACAAATGCACATGCTGTGGCTGCAACCAGTACGCCTTCACGTTATTCTCTGTTTACCGGTCATTACGCCTGGCGTAGAAATGATACCGGGATTGCAGCCGGTAATGCAGGTATGATCATTAAGCCGGAGCAACCTACCATAGCCGATATGTTTCAAAGTTGTGGCTACAAAACCGGAGCTGTCGGTAAATGGCATTTAGGACTAGCAGCAGAAACCGGAGGTCAGGACTGGAATGGCTTTATCACTCCCGGTCCTTCCGATATCGGCTTTGAATACTCATATATTATGGCTGCAACGGGTGATCGTGTACCTTGCGTATGGGTAGAAAACCAACGTGTTGTGAATCTTGATCCGAATGATCCGATTGAAGTAAGTTATAAAACACCATTCCCGGGAGAACCACTGGGTAAAGATCATCCGGAACTGTTGACTAAATTAAAACCAAGTCCGAACCATGGACATAACCAAGCGATTGTGAACGGCATCTCGCGTATCGGTTATATGAAAGGGGGGAAACAAGCCTTGTGGGAAGATGAAAACATCGCAGACAGCATTACCATGAAGGCTGTCGGATTTATTGAAAAACACCGGAAGGAACCATTTTTCCTTTATGTAGGAACCAATGATGCACATGTTCCCCGGTGGCCACATTCCCGTTTTGTAGGTAAAAGCGGTATGGGACCGAGAGGTGACGCTTTGTTGCAATTCGACTGGACGGTTGGCCAAATTATGGAAGCACTCGACAAAGCCGGTATCTCCGAAAATACGTTGATTGTGTTGAGTAGCGACAACGGTCCGGTTGTAGACGACGGTTATCAGGATCAAGCTGTCGAATTACTGGGTGAACATCGTCCCTGGGGCGATTTCCGGGGTGGAAAGTATAGCAATTTTGAAGCCGGTACCCGCATTCCACTTATCATAAGCTGGCCTGCTGTTATTACTTCCGGTATTTCCAATGCATTGGTTTCTCATATCGACTTGTATGCTTCACTGGCAAAGTTGACCGGACAAGAACTGGAGGCAGGTGCTGCTATCGACAGCCGGGATCAGCTGGCAACCTTCCTGGGGAAAGACAAGAAAGGACGTGATTATGTAATCGAATCGGCAGGTGCTCTTTCTATTTATGACGGCGAATGGAAATACATCGTACCCAACAACCGCTCTGCCTATAATAAATTAACCAATACCGAACTTGGCAATAATAAAGAAGACCAGCTCTATAATCTGAAAAAAGATATCGGAGAAAAGAATAACGTAGCATCCGAATATCCGGATATCGTAGCACGCCTAAAAGCAAAACTGGAAGTTGAGATATCTTATTAAGCAATGGATAAAGATTGGCTAATATTATATATTGATTAGCATAGGGCACGTTAGATAATATATCGGCGTGCCCTCAATATACTTCATCTTTTCTAAAAATAAGTTTATATTTGCATGTAATTAACTCGTTGATATATGGAAAATAAATTGTTAACCTGATGTAGTATGAATTGTACACTTTTATATCGTCTTAAAGAAGGAAACAAGGATGCTTTTAATACTATCTATTGGCAATATAGCCCGAAAGTCTATAACACTATCCTGTATTTGCTGAATGACTCTGCTTTAGCTGAAGATGTCGTGCAGGAACTCTTCCTTACTATTTGGGAAAAACGGGAAAATATCCAACCTGAACTTAACTTTGAAGCCTATATATCAACCATTGCTCGTAATTTAGCTTATAAAGCCATAGAAGAAGCCATGCAGAAAAATCAAATGGTGGAAGATTTAAAAAATACAAAACAGATATTCACTTCGGAAGAAGATAGGATTGAAGCTGACTCATTGAAAGAATATATTTTCAATATCATTTCTTCCTTTCCGGAAATGCGACGAAAAGTATTTATCATGAGTCGTTTTGAAAATTATTCATATACAGAAATTGCCGAAAAACTATCCTTGTCTGAGCGGACAGTGGAAGCACATATTTATCAAGCGCTGAAAGATCTACGTAAAGTGCTTGGAAATAAGGCCGTAGCTTTTATTCTAATCTACCTTTCTTTATAAAATAGACTTCTGTTTTCTTTAAATCTATCCACTGATTAAACATACAAAACTTTAATTAAAGTTAAATTGCATCTTGCGACTAAGTAGTAAATGCATTTAATAGCCTATAATATATAAAACGAATAAAAGATGAGAATAGAATTACTTCACCGTCTAATTGCAGGTACGACTACCGAAGAAGAAAACCGGCAGTTGATGGAATGGTTCCGGCAGTGCGCATCCAAAGAGGAATTTTTCATGCTTTTTGAGACAGCATGGAAAGAGAGCCCGGATGAGATGCCTAGGGACGTACAGGAACGTATGTACCGCAGGCTGAACCGGGAGTTGGATGGCGAGAAAAAACAGGCTAAAGTCGTCCCGCTACGTTCGCGTTTCTCCTGGAAGGTTTGGCAACGGGTTGCGGTGGCTTGTATTATCATTGTCCTGGGCCTGCTCAATTACCGTATGAACGATAAACAAAAACAACTGTCGACACAGAATTTCACGGTATCGGCCGAAAAAGGGCAGCGGGCCTTCGTCACTTTGCCCGACAGCACGAAAGTATGGCTGAACTCCGATACGAAGATCAGTTATCCGGCTGATTACGGTATGAAAGAACGCAATGTAGCACTGGTGGGAGAGGCCTATTTCGAAGTCGCTAAGAATCCTGAAAAACGTTTCATCGTGGAGGCAAAAGGCATGCAGGTGGAAGCTCTTGGAACCGCTTTTAATATAAATGCATACAAAGATGAAAACCAAATGATCGCATCGTTGTTTTCCGGTTCCGTACGGGTCAGCTATGACGACCATGTGGCAATTCTCAAACCGTATGAATCGGTTAAGGTGGATTTGTTGGCCCACAGCTTTTCACAGTATAAAGATGAGAATATGCAGGAGACAGCCCTTTGGCGGCAAAATGAAATTACATTCGACGGGGAGTCGCTGGAGGAGATTACCCGGATAATGAATCGCCTGTATAATACGACAATATATATAGAAGACGAATCGTTGAAGAAAGAATGCTATATAGGAACCATCCGGAACAACAGTCTTGAAAACTTTATTGACATTATCAACCTGACAACCCCGGTTATATATGAAAATAAAGGAGATACTGTATTCCTGAAAAGAAGGATTCCTTAGCAAGAGTTAACCATACAGGATATACTACTTGTCTAATCTAACAATATTGCCTATGGGAAAGGAGTAAAAGAATTAAAAAAGCGAGGTAACCCTTTACAGAGCTACCTCAC
>NZ_JAMOKT010000106.1:0-12462 GCF_023656795.1 Parabacteroides caeci | reverse complement strand
TACGAAATCACCAGAGTCTTTGCAGAACTTGGTACATCCAAAGAGAACGCACCATCAAAATCAGTCACTGTACCGACCATCGTACCCTTTACGACAATCGATGCACCAATAATTGGCTCATTATCATCCGCCGAAATAACAGTACCTGTTACCTTCGTCGTCTGAGCAGTCGCCATCCCAATACCTAAAATTAGGCAAAACAAAAGATAAGTCAACTTTTTCATAGACACACTTTTTTATTTAACTTATAAATAACTAATTTGCACTATATTTGTGAATACTTTGCCAAAAACCTATTATAAAACATACCTGAGAGACCGCAAATGTAATAATAAATTTATTATAACAACTAAATTCTAATAACTTTTTACAAAAAAAGGACTGTTAATTAACAAAATAGCCAGTAAATCGGGTATTCCGGAGGTGAAACAGCTGTTGTTATTTTAAGATTTCCGACAAACAGACGAATTAAAATTATCTATTTTTAACCCCTTGCCTTTTACACTTCAGGCTAAGATTTATTTGACCTAAAAACTGCTGGGGACCACCCCGGTAGAAAAGCTTCACGATTTTTTCGTTTCATTTGCCCCCAAATAAAGATGATGGATTGAAACGCAAAGCAAGTCAAAAAATATCGGCTACTAACTTTCTGTGAAAAAATATAGTCAGTCAAATCCCTCTTTTTTTGAAAATGAGTAGTAAATAAAGTCATTTCTATTTCTGTTCTAGCAAGATAGAAAATACATTGAAAAGATACCCACATGTATATCCTGTTACTTCTTTTAAATCTTTCGCCCTTGATTTTAGATTCGTTTACGCATTTTATACCAAGTTCTGCAAAGACTAAATAAAGTCTTAATAAGTCTTATTATATTACTTAACTATCTAATAATATTGCACTTGTATATATGTGGTAAATTCTATTAGTTTAATAAATAATGTGTGTTTATGATGAAAAAGTTCACTTTTATTCTGCTGTGCCTCATAATAGGTATAAGCACTGTGGTTGCTCAGAACACGAAAGTAGCAGGTTCTGTTATTTCCGCTGATGATGGGCTGCCGGTTATTGGGGCGTCGATTGTTGTGAAAGGTACAATGGTCGGTACAGTGACAGACTATGATGGTAACTTCACGTTGGAAGTTCCTTCTAACGGTAAAGTACTGATAGTTTCTTACGTCGGTATGCTTACACAAGAAGTACCCGTTTCCCCGAATGTAAGAGTAGTTTTAAAATCAGATACTCAGAATCTGGATGAAGTTGTTGTTACAGCGATGGGTATCTCTAAAGAAAAGAAAGCATTGGGTTATGCTGTCCAGGATGTAAAAGGAGATAAATTAACTCAGGCAGCCAATTCAAACTTAGCCGGCGCATTGCAGGGTAAAGTTTCAGGTTTGGATATCAAACCGTCTTCCGGTATGCCTGGTGCGTCTTCTCAGATTACAATCCGTGGTGCACGTTCTTTCTCAGGTGACAATACTCCGCTGTATGTAATTGACGGTATGCCTGTAACAAGTACACCTGACGTTGATACGGATTTGCAGAACAATGGTAGTGTGAGCGGTGCCGACTTCGCAAATCGTGCGGTGGATATCGACCCTAACGATATTGAAAGTATCAATATACTGAAAGGTCAGGCAGCTTCTGCTTTGTATGGTATCCGTGCTTCTAATGGTGTAATCGTTATTACGACTAAAAGTGGTAAAGGCCTGGCTAAAGGCAAACCTCAGATTAGCTTTTCTTCTAACCTGAGTTTCGATGTAATCGGACGCCTTCCTGAATTCCAGAAAACGTATGCACAGGGCGCTTCGGGAAAATACAGCCCTACTAACAGTTTGTCATGGGGACCTAAAATTACAGACCTTCCTAATGACCCGACTTATGGCGGAAATACAAGTAATGCATATACTAAAGAATATGGAAATCGTGAAGGTATGTATTATCAACCTCAACGTGCCGCAGCTGGTTTAGACCCTTGGACTACACCGCAGGCATACGACAACGCCAAAGATTTCTTCGATACCGGCGTAACCTGGAGTAATTCTATAAATGTCGCTCAGGCTTTGGATAAGAGTTCTTATTCCGTTTCTTTGGGTAATACTCATCAGGATGGTATCATTCCCAGTACAGGTATGGACAGATATAATGTAAAAGTAAGTGCAGAAACAAAACTACATGACAATTGGACTACCGGATTCATCGGTAATTACATTACTACGGCAATCGATAAGGCAGTTACTTCGGGTAATGGTTTGCTGAGAACTGTTTATTCAGCACCTCCAAGCTACGACCTGGCAGGAATCCCTGGCCATATCGCAGGCGACCCTTATACACAAAACTCATTCCGTGGTGCATTCGACCAGGCATATTGGGCGATGGATAATAACAAATTTACTGAAAATACAAACCGTTTCTTTGGTAATGCGTATGCAAACTACAAAACGAAATTTGGTACGACAGACCATACATTGAATGTAAGATATATGTTCGGTGTCGATTCGTATACAACAGACTATGTTGATAGTTACGGTTACGGAAGTAACACCGGAAGCGGTAAAGGTCAAATCGAAAATTACGGTTGGACCAATGCGACCTACAACTCGTTGCTGACAATTAATTATGACTGGAATATCAACGAAGACTGGGGATTGAATGTAGTTGCCGGTAACGAAGTCATCCAGAGCAACAGAGGTAAATATTATGAATACGGAACCGGTTACAACTTCCCGGGATGGAATCATATCGACAATGCAACAACTCAATCTGCTTCTTCCGAACACTGGAAGAAAAGAACTGTCGGATTCTTCGGAAACGTATCCGCTTCTTATAAAAACATGCTTTATTTAACCGTGACAGGGCGTCAGGATTATGTTTCAAGTATGCCGCGCGGAAACCGTGCATTTTTCTACCCTTCTGTTTCTGCGGGTTTTATCCTGACAGAACTGGATGCGCTGAAAAACGATGTTGTTAACCACGCAAAGATTAGAGCTTCTTATGCAGAAGTAGGACAGGCCGGCGATTTCCGTGAAAACTTTTATTCAGTACCGACATACGGAGGTGGTTTCTATTCTTTGACTCCAATCCTGTATCCGATTAACGGCAGTAACGGTTATACGCCTTATTACAAAATTTATGACCCGAATCTGAAACCTCAGAATACACGTTCTTATGAACTGGGGACAGACCTGAGTTTCTTCGACAACCTGGTAACATTAAATTATACATTCTCCCGTCAGAATGTAAAAGACCAGATATTCGATGTGCCTTTGGCTTCATCGACCGGAGCCGGTAAGCTGGTAACAAATGGCGGTAAGCTTCATACAAATGTACATGAAATCACTTTGTCTTTTAATCCTATCAGAACGAGAGACATAAACTGGGACTTCGGTTTCAACTGGACAAAAATAGACAATTACGTTGACGAACTTGCTCCGGGTGTGGAAAATATCAGCTTGGGTGGTTATGTAACTCCGCAGGTACGTGCAGCTGCCGGCGAAAAATATCCGGTAATATATGGTGTCGGTTATAAGAGAGATGCCAACGGTAATCGTCTGGTCGACGAAGACGGTCTTCCTATTGCCGGTGAAGCACAGGTTATCGGTAAAGTATCGCCTGACTTCATTATGGGTTTCAACACGACATTACGTCTGTGGGATTGTACAATCAGTGCAGTACTTGACTGGAAGCAAGGCGGACAAATGTATAGCAGAACATCCGGTCTGGCAGACTATTACGGTGTAAGCAAGAGAACTGAAAATCGTGAAGGAACTATCATCTTTGATGGTTATAAAGAAGACGGTACAAAAAATGATATTGGCATTACAGGCGCAAATGCACAGCAAGAATATTATAGTATCCTGAATAATATTGATGAATCTTCAATTTATGATAATTCATTCATTAAACTTCGCGAAGTAGCAGTAAGTTATCCGGTATTCAAAAGCAATTGGATGCAGGTTACTCTGAATGTTTTTGCAAGAAATGTCCTTATCTGGGCGCAGGTTCCCGATTTAGACCCGGAAGCCAGCCAGGGTAACAACAACATGACTGGTGCATTTGAAGACTATTCAATGCCTCAAACAGCCAGTTACGGTTTTGGTGTCAATGTTAAATTTTAATTCGTACGCAAAATGAAAATAAATAAAATAGGAAAGCTGTTAGCTTTTTCATTTCTGACCGCATTCAGTATTACTTCCTGTACGGAAGATGCGATGGACAAGGTTAATAACAACCCGAATAACCCGACGGATGCCCCTGCTAAGTTTCTGATTACAGACCTGGGAGTCAGTACCGGATTTGGTGTAGTTGGCGGAGACTTTTCTCTTTACTCGTCTGTTTACATGGAACATGAAACAGGTATCAGCAATCAGATGTACAGAGCGGAAGTACGCACAGGGGAACCGACTATCGCAACGACCTATAACAACGTTTGGGGAACAGTCTATTCCAACATCAAAAATGCTAAAATAGCCATTCAGAAATGCCAGGAAGACCCTTCCGAACAAGGAAATGTGGTGACTGAAGCTATTGCTAAAATTTATCTGGCCTACAACGCAGCCATTGTTACGGACTTCTTCGGTGATACACCTTTCACAGAAACCGGTATATTGAATCCCGACGGAACTCCGGCTTATATGCAGCCGAAAATAGATACACAGGAGTTTATTTACACTGAAATTCATAAGAATCTGGATGAAGCCATTACTCTTCTGGACGGCGGTAATGCCAAAGATGAAGGTCTGTCAGGCGCAGTCGGTTCAAGAGACTATATTTATTCCGGTAAAGCCAGTGCATGGTATAAGGCAGCAAATGCGTTGAAAGCCCGTTATACAATGCGTCTACTTAACAAGAGCAGCAATAAGACAAAAGATTTGGAAGATATTCTTACTTATGTAAACAACTCATTCAAGTCTGCTGCCGAAGAATGTAAATTAACTATTTACGATGGAGATTCTCAGGTAAACCCATTATGGGGTTTCAGCTATAGCCGTAACAGCTTCGCAGCCAGCGAAAGCCTGATAGACAAGTTCGTAGAAAGAAATGACCCGAGAGCACCTCAGGCATTTATCGAACCGGATCCGACAGGATATATTGTTTACGGCTACGGTGGAGATCAGGCTACAGATATTGAAAGTATCAATTTTGCACCCAATGGGACTCCGGATGAAGTACAGAATATTTATGGTATGTCTATGGCTTTATGGGCAATCACTACTCCTACGCAGTTAATCAGTTATCATGAAGTGAAATTCCTTGAAGCAGAGGCTCTTTGCCGCTTAGGAAGAAAAAGTGAGGCTGAAGCTGCATTGAAAGAAGCCGTAATTGCCGGATTCGCAAATACAGAAAACATGCTGATAGATGCTACTGAGAATTGGGTAGGCGGCGAAGTAAACTTGGGCGCAGATGTTGCAGAAGATTATTTCGAGAGAAGCGTAAAGCCTCTGTTCACAGTTAATCCTCTGAAAGAAACAATGATTCAGAAATACCTGTCATTCTTCGGAGCGTCAGGCGAGTCTACCGAAGCATATTGCGATTACCGTCGTATGAAAGGTGCCGGTGAAGAATTCGTTGAACTGAAGAACCCGTTAAATACCAACAGATTCCCGTATCGTTTCGGATACGGTGCAGACGATGTTCTTGCCAACCCGGCTATAAAAACAGCTTTTGGTGACGGACAATATGTTTACACTGAACCCGTTTGGTGGGCAGGCGGAAGCCGTTGAGAATAGAAAACAATAAAAAAATAGGGTGTATCGGTGATTACGATACGCCCTATTTTTTTATTGTAACACATTATTATTTATTCCTTTGCTTATGAACAACTTATTGCTTTATTTCTTATATTAGAAGCTGACGAAATCAGCCGATAATTATGAACCAAACGGTTGATGGTTATCAACCATTGATTACCTGCCGATGTAATTATGATTAGTATGCATAGTAATTAAAAAGACATAGGGATAAATTGACCAATAGACAGGATACTTTTGAGAAGAAAGTCCGCATCTAATCAATTGATTTGAAATAGGTCGATTTCAAATCAGTTAATTAGATGTTTTAAACGGCAGATGTTGCCGGATATTTTTAATGATTACAGCATGCCTTGTTACAAATTAGGAGATATCCTGTTTTTGTACAAAATAGGTAGGATTGGGTTTCGTTTATTTCTACACGCTTTACAGATACGGGAAAAAGCATATCTGAAGATTTATGTAATAAGGTAGAATTTGAGTATTATATTTCATAATATCAAATTCTACTATTTGTTATATACTAAAAATGTAAACATCAGTATTACAGTTATATATATTAATTGTGCTATTTGTCCTATTGTTGAAATCAGAGTTTATTATCAGAAAAATAAATATTTCAACATTTACCTAATTAATTGATAATCAAAACATTATATTCAACTAAGTTCTGCAAAGACTCTGGTAATTTCGTACGTAGGTATGAAAACTCAGGAAGTCGCTGTTCAGGCTGTTTTGAATATCAGATTAAATTCTGATACTCAAAATATAGACGAAGTTGTTGTAACAGCTATCGGTATTAAACGTTCTGAAAAATCATTGGGTTATGCTGTGTCGAGCGTAGGAGGAGAAGAGATTACCAAAGCGCGTGAAAGTAATGTAGTAAATGCTTTATCTGGAAAAGTTGCAGGTGTACGTATCGGACAGTCCTCTGGTACTGCGGGCGGAGCTGCAAAAATTCAAATTCGCGGCGCTTCCTCTATTGGTACGAACTCTTCACCTTTGTTTGTTGTTGATGGTTTACCTATTGATAATGGTGCTTATAATCCTGATGATATCACAGGAAACGTCGATGCCGGTAACCGTGCCAGCGACATCAGTTCAGATGATGTTGAGTCTATCAATGTCCTGAAAGGGGCAGCTGCAACAGCGTTGTATGGAGCACGTGCAAAAGATGGTGCAATTGTTATCACAACTAAAAAAGGTAGCAAGAACATGAAGACATTCATTACCGTAAATTCTTCTACGCGATTTGAGAACGTAGCTAAATTACCTGAATTCCAAAATGAATATGCTCAAGGTAACTACGGAGAATACAACGTTAAGAGTTTGAACGGTTGGGGACCGAACATAGCTAAAGCTGCTGCCGACGGTATGCAATATAATAACTATAAAGGAGAAAAAGTAACTTTACAAGCATATCCGGATAACGTAAAAGACTTTTACCAAACAGGTATGAGTTATATCAATAACGTATCTGTTGCCGGTGGTGGTGAAAAAGCTGATTTTAGAACCAGCTTCTCTTCTGTTAACCAGAAAGGTATTATACCGGAGTCTGATTATAATAAATATAGTTTTTCTGTAAATGCCGGAATGGATTTCAACTCAAAATTTTCAGCCCGTGTCTCTGCACAATACGTACGTAATGATTCCAAAGGACGTGCCGCACAAGGTTCAAACGACCCGAACTTGTTAGTGCCTCTGGTAAATGGATTGCCAAGAACTGTTGATACACGCGACATTAAAAACAATTGGGTGGACGAATACGGAAAACAAATTACTCTGGATCCTGACGGAAAAAGTAATAACCCTTATTGGATTATCAACAAAAATAAATATACGACAAGAATGGATCGTGTCATCGGCAATATCATTTTGACATATAAGCCTTTCGAAGGATTGACTATCTCAAACAATGCCGGAACTGACTTCTATAACGAAACCAGACGTAAAATATATGCAAAAGGAACTGTTGGCGAAATGGAAGGTAAATTCCAAACATGGGACTTGGCTAATAGAATTGTTAATAACGACTTGATGGTTACATACGAAAAGACATTTGATGATTTCGGAATCAAAGGTATTTTCGGACATAATATCAATCAGCGCGAATGGACTAATAACAATACATTGGCAAATGGTTTGATCGTCGATGGTCTTTATACTTATACAAATGCAAAAGCAACAAGTCCCGTAAACTACTACGAAATCAAACGCCTTATGGGTGTTTATTTCGATTTGGGCTTCAGTTACAAAAGTATGGCATTCCTAAATGTAACAGGACGTAACGACTGGTCGTCTACTTTACCTGTCAACAATCGTTCTTATTTCTATCCTTCAGTAAGTGCCGCTTTTGTTTTTACAGAGTTAATGGAAAATAAAGACATCTTGAACTTTGGTAAATTCCGCATTAACTATGCAAACGTTGGTAGCGATGAAAAACCTTATCAGTTGGCATTCCAATATAAAGCTGTAAACACATACTTTTTGCAGTATAGTATTGTAAACACTTTGCCACATAATGGTTTAGTTGGTTTTACCGGACCACGTATTTTCCCTCTGGAAGATCTGAAGCCTCAAAATCAATCTGCATTTGAAATTGGTGCCGATCTACGATTTTTTGACAATCGTGTACGTTTAGATGCTACTTATTACCGTAATGTAACAACAGATCAGATTGTTTCTATAGATGTACCTCGTTCCACCGGTTATTTTACAAATAATATCAATGCTGGTAAATTAACGAACAATGGTGTTGAAATCAGTCTTGGATTAACCCCTGTCCGTACACGTGACTGGAAATGGGATTTGGACATAAACTTTGCATCTAATAAACAAACTGTAAATGAGTTGGCTGAAGGAATGACAAACTATACATTGACTTCCGGATGGAGTGGTTTACAGGTAAAGGCACAGGTTGGCGAGTCATTCGGGTTGTATGGAACAGGATGGAAACGTGATGACCAGGGAAACTTTATTATCAACGAAAAAACAGGTTTACGTGAAACAGAAAACAATGTTCGTTTAGGTGATATCTATCCTGATTTTACAATGGGTATCAATAATAGTCTTTCTTATAAAGGATTCAACCTTAGCTTCCTAATTGATATTCGTCAGGGTGGAAGTCTTTATTCAGGAACAGTTTCTTCTTTAAGATCACTCGGTCTCTCTGCTGAAACAGCTGTAGGACGTGAAGACCAATACATTGAATCAGGAGTTATTATGAATGCGGATGGAACTAGCCGTCCAAATGATGTCCCTGTTAAAAATATGCAGGACTATTGGAGTCATATGGCAAAAACATCTAATACAGAAGGCTGTGTTTTTGATGCTTCTTATGTAAAACTTAGAGAGTTAACATTCTCCTATTCATTACCCAGAAAATGGTTTAAGGATTTCTTTATCAAATCTTTGGATCTAGGATTTGAAGGTCGTAATTTGTGGTTGATCAAATCTCATGTTCCCCATATTGATCCGGAAGCTAACTTCTTTGGTACGGCTGAAATTGGTGAAGGTGTAGAATTCAACAGTATTCCTGCAACACGTAGCTTCGGATTTAATTTGAAACTGACGTTGTAATTAATTCATTATTTCAACTAAAATTAAACAGTAAATAAAATGAAAAATCTAATAAATATATATATACTTCTATTGCTGGTTGTTTGCAGTACACTCAGCAGTTGCAGTGATTGGTTAGATGTAAACAATAATCCGAATACAGCAGAGAAAGTGGAAGCAGGGTATTTGTTCAACTATGCTGCTGTTAACTGGTCCGGTAATCGTATTGGAGGTGACTCTTACATTCCTTTCTCACAATCCATTCAGTCGCAAGCTGACGGAGGTGACAATTATGGTGGTTGGGGCGAAGCTTATTATGTTATCAGCACGTATAGCTTAGGAAACACATGGGTTAGTTATTATTCCGTATGTGGTAACAACCTTCAATTGGCTATACAACAAGCACAAAATAGTGTTCCGGAAAATAAAAATGCAGAAGCACAGTGTTTAATACTGTTAGCTATGCAGGTTTATGAAACAACTATGATATATGGAGATGTACCTTTCTCTGAAGCATGGAAAAAAGAAATTAAATATCCGAAATTCGATGATCAGAAAGATGTCTTAAATGGTGTTATTGATATGCTGGACCAAGCACTGGCAATGATTGATATCAATGATAAAAACTGCATTGACGAATATGACCCTTATTTTAAAGGAGATATGTCCAAATGGATAGCGATTGCTAATTCTTTTAAATTCCGTACATTAATGGTTATGGTGGATGCAGATCCCAGCAAAGCCGATGATATCAAAAAGATGATGGATGAAAAGAAAATGATCACTTCTGCAGCTGGAAATATGGAATTCCAATATTCCGAAACAGCAGGAAATGAAAATCCTAAATATGGAATTCTGGCAAAGTATACCGGAGGTATCAATACTATGTTTTTTGCACATAACAATGTATTTAAACCAATGGAAAAATACGAAGACTCACGTATTCCACGCTATTTCGATCCGGGACATGATGGTGTATTCAGAGCTCTTGACACCCGTCAGGATGCAGAAGATGACGAAGACGGAAACATTTACTCATCGGCTATCAGTTCCTATCTATATAGAAAAGATTGTCCGGATGTTCTTTATTCCTATCAGGAACAATTACTTCTGGAATCAGAAGTGTATGCCCGTGGTATCGGTGTAACTAAAGATTTGGCTAAAGCGAATGAATTATTCCAGGCTGGTGTGCAGGCAGCATGTAATTATTATAAAGCAGATACAGAAGCAACAAAAACATTTTTATCTAAATTACCAGATTTGTCTAAATTATCAGAAAGTGAAGCTCTTTACGAAATTCATATGCAACAGTGGATTGATTTAATGGACAGACCCCTTGAAGCATTTGTTCAATGGCGTCGCTCCGGTACACAAGGCAATGAAGTTCCTGCTCTGACTGTACCAGCAGAAGCATCATCTAAAGATTTGATTCGTCGTTGGGAATATTCTCCGGACGAATTAAGCACAAATCCGAATGCTCCAAAAGATTCACCTAAAATATGGGATGCGATGTGGTTTGATAAATAATCTATATTATAATTTAATAAAAAGCGAGGATGACTATATGGCATTCTCGCTTTTTTATTTTCTGTTCAAAAGAAATCTTTTTATTCCTTATACGAAATAAAATCACTATTTTTGCAAAAAGTTTTACTTATAAGTAATAAGCCATGAAGATTCCGGAGTTTTATAAAAGAGAGTTATATCTTGATCGTATCAAGCCATTTGTAAATACGCAGATGATAAAGGTACTGACAGGACAACGTCGTGTCGGAAAAAGTTTCCTTATATTCCAGTTAATGGACTATATACGCTTGTCATATCCTTCTTCAGACCTTATTTATATCAATAAGGAATTATTTGAGTTTGATGGTTTAAAAGATTATTCTGATCTGGTAAATTATGTAACTCAAAAACGTAATAATCTAAATGATAAATGCTTCCTGTTTATTGATGAAGTGCAGGATATCACAAACTTTGAGAAAGCACTACGGCATTTTTTTGCGGAAGGGGGCTATGATATATATTGCACCGGTAGTAATGCAAACATGCTTTCCGGTGAGTTGGCTACTTATTTAAGTGGCCGTTATATTGAATTCAAAGTATACAGCCTTACTTATAATGAGTTTTTACAGTTCCACAAACTGGAAGATAGTTCTGACTCTTTTACGAAGTTCTATAAATTTGGAGGATTACCATATCTGATCAATCTCCCATTCAATGAGTTATTAGTATCAGATTATCTCAGAAGCATTTATGATACGATTATTCTAAAAGATGTAGTAAATAGGTACAACATCAGAAATGTCAGACAGTTACAAGACTTAACTATATATCTGGCTGATACGATAGGAAATCTGTTTTCTGCGAATAAAATAAGTGAATATCTTAAATCCCAACGTGTTGATTTACCTCCAAAGACGATATTGGAATATCTAACCTATTTAAACAATGCTTATTTTGTAAAAAGATTGCGACCGGCAGATATTCAAGGAAAACGC
Organism: Parabacteroides caeci; assembly: GCF_023656795.1. Lineage (NCBI taxonomy): Bacteria > Pseudomonadati > Bacteroidota > Bacteroidia > Bacteroidales > Tannerellaceae > Parabacteroides > Parabacteroides caeci. Next base: position 655 of record NZ_JAMOKT010000106.1, on the reverse strand, counting down.
CAGTTCCAAATCGGAGAAAAGTATTATTTTGAAGATCTGGGCATACGACACGCAATACGTCCTTTCAGACCTAACGATATAGGACAAGTATTGGAGAATATCGTTTGCCATCACCTTCTTGTCAATGGTTATAACCTTTCGGTCGGAAGAGATGGAGATAGAGAAATTGATTTTGTCGGTGAGAAAGACGGTGAAAAAATATACGTTCAGGTAGCCTACTCTGTTATGGACCCAAAAACTTATGAAAGAGAATTCGGAAATCTATTGGCTATTAAAGACAATTATCCCAAAATGGTTATTACAATGGATGAACTGGAGGGTAGTTCTTATGAAGGAATAAAACAAATTCCAATACGGAAGTTTTTGCGAGATTTCAAGTAATTTTTTCCATAGATTTATATACAGGAATTAAACATTCCTATCTTTTTTAGGTAGAATTTGAGTATTAGTTTTATAATATCAAATTCTACCTGTTTTTGTATATGAAAACATCAAATATCTGATAATCATATGATTTACAGTATGCTTGTTTGATAAAAAGAGATTGAATAAGCTTATTATAGTAAAAATAACCGAATTGCCTAATATTTGTAAGTAGCTAACAATCAATGTGTTACAGCCGACTTAGTTCTGCAAAGACTCTGGTGATTTCGTA
>NZ_JAMOKT010000105.1:0-12676 GCF_023656795.1 Parabacteroides caeci | reverse complement strand
ACTGTGTTTCTTCTAAATCCGTACAATACATAATTATTTGAAGCTTGGTAACTAAAAATAATCATTTTGACGGAAAGAAGAAACACTCTTTTTACTTCAAACTACAAAATTTAAACAGGCTCTAATGTATAGGGAATATTGCAGGAAATGAAGTGCTAATGGTTGGATATGTCCTTAAAACCGTCCCCTTTGTACGATTTAAGGTAAGAATCGGATAAGAAAGCATGGTTAAAGGGAAAAAAATATAACAAAAAAATAGTGCAACAAAAAAAGATATGTATATTTGCATAAGAATTTAGGTGCAAGGTATGCACAGATGAATGCGACGGTAAGTAGTCGTCAGAACTTTATTTTGATAGAAAGATTTATTTGAACTTTATATTTTATTACTAATTAAATTATTTGATTATGAACAAAAAGTTTTCTACTTTGTTCGCCGCGTTCCTTGTGGCAAGCAGTAGTTTTTCAATTTTTGCTCAAAATGCGGTCCCAGCCTGGTACAAGACAGGTGCTGATACTTACAAGGCCGATTTTGAAGATCCGACTGCGGATGAATTGAAAGAAGCTGCGAAATTTGACCTTCTCAATAGAGGTGCCTTAAAGTATGTCAATGATCAAACAGTCGGTTACTGGAATTATATTCTGCCTTTGCAGGATGTGAATGTTGGAACTCTTATTCCAGGGGTATTTGTTGCTTTTGATTCTGCGGCAGGCAATGTAGCTGGTGGTCAGTATGTATCTGGTGACAAGCTATATGATAATGTAAATCAACCTCAATATGGTGTTATTACTCAAGGTAATATTACTTATCTGGGTGTTAGACCGACTGAAACAAGACAGGGTCGTGTTGAATTTACATTCGATACAAGAGGTTTGAGCGATGCAACAAGTTTCCATTTTTTCATTAGTCGTTTGAAAAATGATGACGTAAACCGTCACCTGGTTTGGAAGATTGCTAGTGCTAAGGCTTATAAGCTGGATGGTACAGGTGCTCAGGAATTGCCTTATAATGAAAAATATCAGGGTGGATTCACTATCGATAAAGATGGTGTTGAAGTTGATGGTGTAAAAACTCCTGATGCATATAAGGTAATGTTTAATATGGCTAATTCTGGTGAAGTCGATATTGATAACTCTATTGTACATATCGTTCTTGAATCAGAACTGTCTGAACCTGATGAAAATGCAACAGATAATACTTTGGAACCTGTAACATTGTTCTCAAGTGTTAATCTTGATTTCGTTCGTCCGGATGTAGAAATAGTATATGAAGAAGAAAAAGAATTCCGTGTAGGTGTTAACCGTTCTACTGAATGCGAAGCTTCTGAAATGGATGTTAAGATCTGGAAGTTTAATGATAAGATGGCTGGTGCTGCAACTCCTCACCACGTTGAAGCTACTTATTTGAAACTGAATGTGAAAGCTCCTATCGTTCTTGAAAAGATTGGTAATACAGCTGTTACTGCAGGTAACTTTGCTCAAGCAACAGAAGCTGACGGAAGTAGAAGTTTCTGTGTACGTGCAGGTGCGTTCAATAACTACAATCCGGTTGACTGGTCTAATGTAAAGGTTGTTTATCATGTAGAGCCGGGTACAGTGAAAGACCAGTGGGAATTGGCTGACTATATGTTTGCTACAACTACTGCATCCAGTACGGATACAGCATTTGTAAGACATAGCGTAGATGCTCGCGGTACATTCAAATTCGGTGATGACTTGGTATTCACAAAATATGAAGAAGTTCTTGAAACATCTATTGATTTCACATATCTGCCTAAGTTTATTTTAGATTGTGCAGAAGGCTCTGGTCCTGTGCCTGAGGCTGCTGTGAGAATGGAAGCTATGGCTCCTTGTGATGGTGGTGCATTAAATCTGGAATTATTAACTCCGGCTGATCCGGGTTCTACCGACAGATGGGAAGATAAGATTGAATTCTTAGGATTCAACTGGTACTTCGAAGGTGAATTAGTTGCTGGATTTAAACATACAAGATGTATTCCGGATGCTGCTATCGATTGCTTAGGAAATCTGAATGAAGACTGGACAGTGAAAGCTGCTTTCCACTTTGCTTCAGAAAACATGAACATCGATCAGGATGAAGCTTATAATATTGAAGAGAAATGGGGCTTGTCAGCTACATTGAATACTCAGGATGATTGCGAAGGTTATTCAGGACAAGATTTGATCAATCTGGGTGAAACTCATTATCCGGGTGTTCTGACTACATCTGCTCGTACTCAGCACGTATGGACTAACTGGAAAGGTGTTGAAACAGAAGATGGCGTTGTTGCTACTGTATCAAGTACATTAGCTAATGTAATGAACATTACAGACGGTTTACTTGCTGCTGCTGATAGAAATACAGGAGAAAGTGGTCTTATCGGTTATATAAGTGAAGCTGTTAAGGGTGGTGCTGAAGTATTTGCAGCTCCTTACTTTACTAATAAAGATTCTTATGTATGGGGTATCGGTGGTTCTTCTCGTAACCATGTTGTTCATGTATATGCTACAGGTTTGAAACCGGATGCTGACGATCCTAACTTTACAACTATCCGTCTGTACAAACAGGCTATGGAAATTGGTGAAAGAGAAGTTGTACAGGATAAGAACTTCTATTTCTCAACAGAATATGCAAATGCCGTTTGGAATCGTGGTGATGTTGGTGGTCTTGAACCGCAGCCAGGATCTGTTTGGCGTGGTGAAAGTGCTGGTGACACATTGTATATCCGTGTTCCGTACAAACAAGCAAATCTGGATGCCCTGAAAAATAACGGTATTGCCGTTAAGGTTAGATATACTCCTCAGGCTAAATTTGATTTGGTTCCGACAGAAGAAATCCTTACCGATATGGCTCAGTTCGGTCTGTTGACAAATGATGCAGGTGACGGTAAAGCTAATCATCCGGGATGGGAAAAAGAATTGACAGGTTTCAACCAGTTCAATGTTGTTGGTTCTGTATTTAAGGGTCTTGTTTCTACTTTGACAGGTGACAAACCGGTAGGTGCTTATACCAGCCTGTTAGGAAATATCCAGAATCTTGATGAGTTTGAACATGGTGAATATGATTCTAACGTATTCCGTGATCTTTATACTAAGAACTATGCTACTTATTACCTGGGTCAGGAACAGTGCTACGAAGTGAAAGATGGTACTTTCGTTATCGCAGGTTTGAACCTTGTTGCTCCGGTAACTGTAGAAACAAGCATGTCTAATAAGATTGGTGCATTCGACCACGATACAACTGTTATCATTGGTACTTTGGATGCTGGCAAATTGATTCCTAACAAATATGGTGAATTACTTGCTTACGTTAAGTCTACATTCAAACCGTCTGACAAGGCTGGTATCGTTCCTGATACAATCCATTCAGCAATTGATAACAAAGACTTCATCTATAATTATGTAAACGACACAGTTCGTCTGTATCCGATGCAGATCAAAGACCAGATCAGCTGGACTTATGTATATGGTTTGGATGAAAAGTATGCTGATAAAGATGTAGAAAACAATAAGGGACAAACTAACAGTTATACTAACTTGTTCTATATCTATGGAGCTTATCGTAACGATACTGTAGCTACTCGTATCTATGGTGATGTTAAACAACCTGAACTGTATTTCGCGGCTACAGCTGATACAAAAGCTGCTAAGTTGGCTAAGTTAGACTTCGGTGCTGTTACATTCATTGATGATGACATTGCTGCAACTAAACAAATCTATCTGATTGGTAAAGACCTGCCGGCAATCGATCCTACTGAAGAAGTATCTAAAGTAATTGCTATCTCTCCTGCTGGTGCATTGATCGCTTCTACTGAAGGTAAGAACCAGGCTGAATATGTAAGCGAAGCTATTATTCCGGTTTCTATCGACCTGTTGGCTGACAAGAGCGACCATGACTTGGTTGCAGACGTATTAGCAGCAAGCACATTGTGCAACTGTACAGTAGATCTACCGGTTAATTATTCTCCGGTTCTGGCTGCTCCTGTAGTTGATACTAAATATTTGTCTGACAACATTAACGGTAGCAAGGCTGAATTCAGATGGTCTGCAGTTCCGGGTGCTCATTACTACAAAGTAGAACTTGGTCAGTACGAAAAACAGAACACTTCTAAGAATATCTTTATCTCTGAAGTGAAAGCTGAAGAAGGTACAATCATGGTTGAATTGTTCAACGGAACAGGTGAAGTTATCAATCCGTTGCTGCACCACAACTATAAGCTGACTATCATGAAGAATGGTGCTGAATATAAGACAATGGATGTTATTTCAACAAATACTCATCTGAATGAAGCTTATAAGGCTGAAGCATTTGACGTTGACACTGATTTGAGCCCGGCTAACACTTATACAGTTCTGTTGAAAGAAGGTGGCAAGCAGATCGATATCTTCGAATTCACTAACACAACTCGTTTGTCTCGTGACGAAAAAGACGGTCTTGAAGAAAACACTGGCGCATTCAATAAGAATGACTGGAATCCTGACTTCGGTTCTCTGCCGGTAGCTAGCTACATGGAAGAATCTGACAAATGGGACTTCCTCTTTGTTCAGGGTATTGAATCAGAAGAAGTAGGTCCTACTTCAACTTCAATCAGAGCAATCAACTTGCAGCCGAAGACTGAATATGCAGTACGCGTAACAGCTTATAGCTATTCTCCTTCAATTGTAAAATCTGCTTCATCTGACATCGCTGAGTTCGGTACTTCAATCTTTACTGAACCTGTTACAGGTGACATGCAGTTTGACGAAGATTCTTACAGCCCGCCAGTAGGCAACGAAGACATTACAGTTGATGGATTCAACGTATTCGGTGGCGTAGGTTCTGTAACAATCCAGGGTGCTGCTAATAAGACAGTTGTTGTAACAAATGTATTAGGACAGACAATCGCAAGAACAGTTCTTTCTTCTGACAATGCTACAATCTCTGCTCCGGCAGGTATCGTTGTAGTAGCTGTTGAAGGCGAAAGCGCAGTTAAAACTGTTGTTAAGTAAATAAGATACCCGAAAGACTGAAAAGTCCGAAAGTATTAAAGATAGAAACTCCGTCGGGAAACCGGTGGAGTTTTTTTGTATCTTCGCATCGTAAACCGACCGTAAGTTCCCGGTTAGAGAAAGCGAAGGTTTTCTTTATTGGAACAGGTCTTATGATTGAAGCCATGATAAAGATTAAGGAAGGATTCAAAGGAGAACGTTTTGTTTCCCTGCCGGACGAATTACTGGATTCGTACAGCAGCGAACCGCTTATCGGAAATTTGTATGTTAGGAAAATCGGTTTCTTTCCGAAGGTAAAGTATCATTATGTACAAAAGGACCAGGGCTCTAAATATGCGATGCTGATCTATTGTACGGAAGGAAAGGGTTGGTATACTATTTATGGAAAGACTTATACGGTCGTTGAAAACCAGTATATCATTATCCCGCCTGATGTCCCCTATTCATTTGGAGCGGACGAGCATGATCCGTGGACCATCTATTTCCTTCATTTTAAAGGAAAACTATGTAAAGAGTTTGTCCCGTCCTACAACATGCCCAAAGATATTTTGCCGGGAGAACATTCGCGGCTTCAGGACAGACTTCAGCTTTTTGAGGAGATTTACAGTTGCTTTTCAATGGGATATATAAAAGAATATATGACTTATTCTTCTATGTGTCTTTATATGCTCCTGAGTTCGTTCGTGTATCTGGAGCAGTTCCGTTATTATAACCTTACAACACATAAAGAGTATTCATTTTCTTCGAAAGTGATCCATTATATGCAGGAAAATGTGGAACGCAGTCTGTCTCTTGAGCAGTTGGCTAATTATTTTAAATATTCTCCTTCCCATTTCTCCATGCTTTTTCAAAAGGAGACGAAGATGTCGCCAATCAATTATTTTATCCGTCTAAAGATACAGAAAGCCTGTCAGTATATAGAACTTACCAGTCTAAAGGTTAATGAGATTGCGATGAAACTAGGGTTTGAGGAGGCTGCCTATTTTTCCCGTATTTTTACGCGGGTTATGGGAGTATCCCCTTCCGTTTATCGGAAGAAAGAATCGATAAAGAGAGACAGGCCCGAAATATGAAGGGTGGAATTTTGAAGAAATATTGTAAAAACAATACCTGAATATTTTGCAGTATAAAAAAAAACACTACCTTTGCACCGCAATCACGAGAGATTGTTTACCTGAAAGTAATGAAATGCCCAGGTGGCGGAATTGGTAGACGCGCACGTTTCAGGTGCGTGTGTCGCGAGGCGTGCAGGTTCGAGTCCTGTTCTGGGCACTTCCGAAAAGCGGACAACTGTAAAGTTGCCCGCTTTTTTTATATCCGTACTTTTTTGTATATTTGAGCCAAATATGGAGAGGATGCAGCAATATACGGAAGATGAAATCGTAGAACAACTACGGGATCCGGCCAGGCAAAGGGATGCTTTTGCCTGGGTGGTGAATCTTTATGGGGAAAAGTTATATTGGCAGATACGAAAGATGGTACTGAGCCATGATGATGCAAACGATCTTTTGCAGAATACTTTTCTGAAAGCCTGGACGAATATCGATTATTTCCGGGGAGAGGCGAAGTTGTCTACCTGGCTGTATAAGATTGCCATCAATGAATGTATTACTTTCCTGAACCGCCAGCGGAATATGAATAACGTTTCGATCGACGATACCGATGTCTTTTTGCTGGAACGTCTGAAGGGAGATGACTATTTTGACGGTGACGAGGCACAGCTGAAATTGCAGAATGCCATCCTCACTTTACCGGAGAAACAACGTTTGGTGTTTACCATGAAATACTTTGACGAGATGAAGTATGAAGATATGTCGGATATTCTGGGAACCTCTGTCGGTGCCCTCAAAGCCTCTTATCATCATGCAGTCAAAAAAGTCGAGGAGTTTTTAACAAAAGACATTTAAACCTTTTGGGGCGAAGTTCGTCAAAGGTGTATTAAAACGGAAGTGTATGGAAAAAGAACAAAACAATCTGGAACGTTTTAAAGGAAAGAATCCTTTCACTGTGCCCGACGGGTATATGAAGGATCTCACGGCTAATATAATGAGCCAGTTACCTGAGAAACCGAAGGCCGAGGCGAAAAAGGTCTCCATGATGGACCGTGCCCGTCCGTGGTTGTATATGGCTGCTGTATTTGCCGGACTGGGGTTGTTCTTTAAAGCAATAGTCGGTTTCGACGGCGAAAAGAGCCAGTCTGATACATTGTTAGTACAGTCTAAAGATGCATCGGAAGTAAAAACTGCTATCATGGAAGCAGAAAATGAGGAATACCTGGAGTATCTGGAGGCCCAATATACGGATTATCTTTTAGCAGAAGAATTGGGCAATTACGAATAAATTGACGAAAAAAAGAAGTTATTAGCATATTTTTGTAATAATAATTGTATGAGCAAAATATTTTTTATTACATTTGTGGCGATTTCAGTTTTGTTCTCTTCGAAAGTGTTGGCGCAGGGAGAAAAACAACAACATCGACATTTTGATAAGGAGGCCTTTCAGGCAAAGCGAAATGCTTTCATTACAGCTGAAGTAGGCTTGACACCGGAAGAAGCAGCTGCTTTTATACCGTTGTGTAATGAGTTACAACAAAAAATGTTCGAAGTTGGCCGTGAATGCCGTAAGTTGACGAAGGATCTGAAGCATAAGAATCCACCGACTGAATCCGATTATTCGAAAGTGAATGATGAATGTCTCGGAGTGAAGATGAAGGAAGCAGCTTTGGAAAAAGAATATTACGAGAAATTCAAAAAGATATTATCGTCTGAAAAGCTTTATAAATACCGGCGGGCAGAATATAAGTTTGCACGGAATTTTATGAAAGGACCGGACGATAGGAAAGATGAAAACAAGAAAAAATAAAATATTATCATTATTTGTGTTTTTTGTTTAGATTTAGTTTTGGCGTTTAAGTTAAGGGAGGGGTGGCGACGTGATGTCGGTTCCCCTTTTGTTTTTTTATAAACCTTTCGATTTGGCTTCGTTCCATATTCTATCCATTTCCTCCAAAGGCATCTCTTTCAGTGAACGTCCTTCTTTGATGGTATGGTCTTCCAAGTAGTTGAAACGGCGGATGAACTTTTGATTCGTGCGTTCCAATGCGTTATCCGGATTGATCTTATATAAGCGGGCGGCATTAATAAGACTGAAGAACAGGTCTCCGAATTCACCTTCCATTTTATCGACATCCATTTTGTCAATCTCGGCCTTCAGTTCGGTAAACTCTTCATGAACTTTATCCCATACCTGGTCGCGCTGTTCCCAATCGAAGCCTACGTTGCGGGCTTTATCCTGGATACGGTGGGCTTTTACGACAGACGGGAGGGAAGCAGGGACGCCTTCCAGTACGGTTTTGTTGCCGCCTTTTTCTTTTAGTTTTATCTGTTCCCAACTCTGTTCTACTTTTTGGGCCGTATCGGCGGATGCGTCACCAAATACATGCGGATGGCGGAAGATGAGTTTCTGGCAAAGGCTGTCGCATACGTCTTTGATGTCGAAGGCTTCTTTCTCTTCGCCTATTTTTGCATAGAAGACGATATGCAGGAGCAGGTCGCCTAACTCTTTTTTGATGTTGTTATTATCGTCTTTCATAATTGCGTCGCACAATTCGTATGTTTCTTCGATTGTGTTGGTACGCAGACTCTCGTTTGTTTGCTTCCTGTCCCAAGGACATTTTACCCGAAGCTCATCCAGAATGTCGAGCAGTTGCCCGAAGGCTTCCATTTTTTCTTGTTTCGTAGACATTGTAATAATATGCCAATAAGTTAATGTGCCAATATGCCAATGTGAAAATGAAGAAACTCTGTCGGTACAGGAGCATTCTTAATTGGCACATTGGCATATCGGCACATTGATTAATTATTTATTTTGTTCTTTGAACGTTTTCAATCCGTTTTCAAGGAATTGTATGTATTTCGATACATCTTCGTTGAAGGCATAAGACGGGCCGAGCGGTTTACCTTCGTCATTCAATAGAATGTAGAAAGGCTGTGCGTTGGCTCCGAACTTGCTGCGCTGGAGATAACTCCATTTATCGCCGATTGTTTTCAGTTTGCGGACTTTGCCATGTTCTTCGATTTCGATCGGATGCGGCAGTTTAGTCTTATCGTCTACCATCAAGGTGATTAGTACATAATCGTTTTCGAGTATCTGTTTCACCTTCGGGTCTGTCCAGACGGATGCTTCCATCTTGCGGCAGTTTACACAACCGAAGCCGGAAAAGTCGATCATCACCGGTTTATTTAGGAGTTTGGCCTTGGCCATGCCGCTTTCATAATCGTCATAGGCTGCATGGACTTCGTCATCATACAGGCTGAAATCCTGTGTGTACAAAGGAGGAGCGAAGGCGCTGATCGATTTCAGTGGAGCACCCCAAAGCCCCGGAACCATATAAACGGCGAAGCCGAATGAAATGATTGCCATAAACAGACGCGGTACAGATACATATTTCACGTCGCTGTCGTGGCTGAATTTGATTTTGCCCAGCAGATAGAAACCTAACAGAACGAATATCACAATCCATAACACGATAAATACTTCACGATCCAGCAAACGCCAGCCGTAAGCCAGGTCGGCTACGGAAAGGAACTTCAAAGCCAAAGCCAGTTCAAGGAAACCAAGTACAACTTTTACGGAGTTTAGCCAACCGCCTGATTTAGGCATACTTTGCAACATATTCGGGAAGATGGCGAACAGACTGAACGGAATAGAGAGTGCCAGTGCAAACCCGAACATTCCGATAGCCGGACCGACTGCCGTCCCCATGGATGCAGCCTGAACCAATAATGTTCCGATAATCGGACCGGTACAGGAGAAAGATACCAGTACCAGGGTAAACGACATAAAGAAGATACTCAATATACCGGTGGTAGAATCCGCTTTGCTATCCAGTTTCGTTGTCCATGAAGCAGGTAGAACCATTTCAAATGCTCCGAAGAACGAAATGGCAAATACAACCAGCAACAGGAAGAATATAATATTGAATATAGCGTTCGTTGACAAGTCATTCAGTGCGCTAGCCCCAAAAATACCCGTGATAAGTAATCCCATCACCAGGTAGATTACAATAATGGACAAGCCGTATGTCAATGCATCGCGAATCGCTTTCTTCCGGTCTTTCGTACGTTTCAGGAAGAAACTAACCGTCATCGGGATCATCGGCCACACGCAAGGTGTCAGCAAGGCGATCAACCCGCCGAGGAATCCGGCGAAGAAGATGAATAGCCAGGAGGTATCGGTTGCCGTAACAGTTGTGTCACCAAAGGCTTTCAACTCGTCGATAACCGGTGTCCATAAAGCTGCGTCGTTCGTTAATGCATTGGTAATCTTTTCCGGACTGACGATTACTTTTTCTTCTTTAGCAGCCGGGTCGGGTGTTGTCAGGGTTTTTCCTTCTTCCACTACGAGATTCGTATCCGGCTGTTCTTTTGTAACATCCTCTTTCTCCACGACAGGCGCTTCGGCAGGCAATGTCAGTTTCGTATTTTTACTGTCGAAAGCAAAGCTCTCACGGTCGGGGGGCAAACAGGTTTCGTCGTTGCAGACCATGAATTCGACTTCCCCTTCGATTTTAAACTTCTTCGGGTCGAGTATTTTTACCTTTTGTGTAAAGGTTACGGCACCGGGGAACCAACGGAGGTCCATGGCAAACTGTTCGTCGTAAACGACGGTCGGCTTGATGTTGGATACCGGTTGTCCGATCAGTTCGGCCCCCTGGAGTGTCTCAAAAGTAAACGAGGTTGAAACAGGTCCCCCCTCGGGCAGGTTCATATCGTACAGATGCCAGCCTTTTTCAATGGTGGCGGTGAATACGATTTCTTTTTCGGCAGTTTTGGAGTCCTCCAGTTTTATTTTCCACTTGACAGGCTGATGAATTTGAGCCTGTACGGCCAGTGTTACGAACACCAGCAATAAGATACTAAAGAGTTTCTTCATACTATGTCTATATTTCTGTCTTAGTTTATTTAGCTAATGAAACGAAAGCATCCGGGATACGTGTTTCGAAACGCATTTCTTCCCCTGTTTCCGGATGAATAAAGAAGAGCCGTCGGGCATGAAGCATCAGCCGTCCGGCGGGATCAGTATCTGCGCCGTACTTATAATCGCCGGCGATGGGATGTCCGATAGATTCCATCTGGACACGTATCTGGTTTTTACGTCCTGTCTCCAGGTCGAGTTCCAGTAAAGAATAATGGCCGTTGCTGTGTAGCACATGGTAACGGGTGATGGCTTCCTTTCCATCACCTTCAGCTGTTACATATACCTGCATCTTGGCATTTTCAACCAGGTTCGAGACGATCAGGTCATGGTCTTTCTCCGGGCGGCCTTCTACTACGGCAACGTAAGAACGCTGGGTGATGGCCGAGTTCCAGTTCGACTGCAATGCTTTCTGCACCCGTTGGTTCTTGGCAAACATCATCAGTCCCGAAGTATCCCGGTCGAGCCGGTGGAGGATAAAAATCTTGCTCCGGGGATCATTCTTCTTGACGTAATCGCTGAGCAGGTGGTAGGCGGTACGTTCCCTGACACGGTCGCTGGAGACAGACAGAAGCCCGCTCTTCTTATTGACAACGATCAGGTCGTCATCTTCCCAGACAATATGTAACAAGGGGTTGCTGAATTCCACCTTTCCCCGTTCGTAACTGATCTCGACTTCGTCTCCCGGCACTAAAGGAGCGTTGAACTGGGAGGTAACCTTCCCGTTTATCAAGATTTGTCCGTGGCTGAGTAAAGCCTTGACGGAACTTTTGCTCTGTTCACTTAGCAATGCGAACAGGAAAGGGAGCAATGTATTCTCTTCCTTCACCGTTACTTTGCGTCCGCGAGGGGCTTTTTTGAAATTTGTGTCTTTGTAACCTGAGCGTCTTCCCATTTTATTTAATAAATAATTTACAAAGATACTGGCATTTGCGGAATGTTGCAAGCCGTGTTTGTATATCTTAGTTATTAATATGTAAGGGATACCTTATTTTGTGATTTTTTTATGGCTGACACGTGTTTGTCCGCGTCTTTCATCCCGTCCTAAAATAAGTTGACAAAAAGATAAATAAGACTGGACTTCTCTATTGTAATACCAGATTTCCATTATTTGTGAATTTAATTTTAAAATACATATTTTTGTTTCAACAAACATAATATTGACAATTCGATTACAAATGATGTTATTTGGATTTTTATAGAAAAATCTTACTAGTTTATGTTAACTTTATAAATATAATCTTTTCAGCCTGAGAGAGGTAGAAGAGGGTACCATGAATGCTAATTAGTTTGTAGTAAATAGAATATGATTTGTTTCTACAAGTTAGTTATAAAAAAGAAAGGTGTTGCTTGTGAAAGCAGTGCCTTTTTTATCAATAAGGATGAGTTTAATGGCAAAAGCATTTGTAATGCTAAAAAAATCAATATTTATGTGTGCGGTTGTTATTTGAGTGTTAATTTTTTTGTAAATATTAAGGCAGGGGTTATGTATTATATTAAGATAGTACTCGTTTTTATTCTATTCTTATTTGAAGGGATGTATGGTCGCATTATGTCGCAAGTTGTGGAATATGAAGATTATATTCTTATTCACTAGTGTCCCGTTAAAATCGGGACGAGTTATTAATTAATCAAATAATCCCGGAATAAGGGGATTAAATTGTTCTTTGACATCATTGAAATTAGTCTTATTAAACAGCTCTTGTAAATG
>NZ_JAMOKT010000104.1:0-13958 GCF_023656795.1 Parabacteroides caeci | reverse complement strand
AGAGAAGTTAAGCCCAACCACGTCGATGGTACTGCGTAAAAGTGGGAGAGTAGATAGCCGCCGTTTTAGAGTCACAGACTCCAAACAAATGAAAGGAATCAATCGTAAGGTTGGTTCCTTTTTTTATTTATAATAATATCATTTATCTTTGTCCGAAAATCAATGCTTTATGATCAGGTCTTATATCTTATTAGTTTTTCTTTTGGTCTCTTCGGTTCTTTCTGCCCAGAAAGAGATTGTTTATATGGAAGAGAAAGATGTCCCTTATCGAACTACAGGTGATCCTTATGGTTTGGAACGCTGTAAGCTGGATATTTATTATCCGGAAAACAGGAAGGATTTTGGAACTGTTGTCTGGTTTCACGGAGGCGGTTTATCCGGTGGAAGTAAATTTATCCCGGAAGAGTTGAAGAACTGTGGTTTGGCTGTTATTGCTATAAACTACCGCTTATTGCCGAAGTGCAGTATTAAAGATTGTATTGATGATGCAGCAGCTGCGGTAGCCTGGACTTTTAAAACGATAGAGAAATACGGAGGTAGCCGACAACGGATATTTGTTTCAGGCCACTCTGCCGGTGGTTATTTGACCAATATGATCGGATTGGATAAGAAATGGCTTCAGGTCTATTCTATAGATGCTGATTCTATTGCTGCATTAATACCTTTTAGTGGGCACGCTATCAGCCATTTTGCTTATAGGGAGTCTTTGGGCATGAAAGAAACGCAACCTAGTATCGATGAATATGCTCCGCTTTATTATGTGCGTCCGGATGCTCCTCCTTTGATTATTGTATCAGGCGACCGCGAAATGGAAATGTTGGGGCGTTATGAAGAGAATGCTTATTTCTGGAGAATGATGAAGGTGGCCGGGCATAAAGAGACTTATATCTATGAATTGGATGGATACGATCATGGCTCGATGGCGACACCGGCTTTTCATATACTAAAGAACCATGTCAGAAGAATTTTAGGGGAATAGAAACAGATGGGGGACTTTTATCCCCCATCCGTAATTTTATTCATATCGAACTGCGGTACCGGCAGCTGTAACCATCAGCATGCTTCCGCTTCCTCCTACAGTTTCATAATCCAGATCGACAGCAATAACGGCATTGGCTCCCATTCGTGCAGCCTGCTGGCTCATTTCCTGTAAAGCCGTTTCTTTTGCTTCACGCAATACGCTTTCATATGAACCGGCTCGTCCGCCTACTATATCGCGTATTCCGGCAAAGAAATCTTTGAATACGTTTGCTCCTATAATTGTTTCACCGGAAACGATCCCGTAATATTGGGTAATCTTTTTCCCTTCGATGTTGTTTGTTGTAGTCAGTAACATAATTTTCTTTTTATGGATGCGTATTGGTCATTTCAAATACGAGTTTGCCGCCTTTCGCCATCTCGGCATGTGAGAAGAACGGGGTTTCGAGCTCCTTTCCATTCAAAGTAACCGTCCGAATATATTTGTTTTCCGGACTGTTGTTTTTAACCACGATCTCGAAAATGCCGTCTTTTACGTGAATTAAGGCGCGATCTACCATCGGACGGCCCAATGTGTAAACCGGAATACCGGGAGCAACCTGATAGAATCCCAGGGCACTCATTACGTACCATGCTGACATCTGTCCGCAGTCTTCATTCCCGATGATACCGTCAGGCTTGTTTGTATAGAACTCGCGCATGATATAATCCAGACGTTCCTGGCCTTTCCATGGGGAATCTGTCCAGTTATACAGGTAAGCCATGTGGTGGCTCGGTTCGTTTCCGTGGGCATACTGGCCGATCAGGCCGGTGATGTCGCCGGATGCATGTTCGCCGTCAACCTGTGAAGAGGTAGTAAACAAGGTATCCAGACGTGTTTCCAGTTCTTTTTTGCCACCGATGGTAGCAATGAAGTTGTCCATATCGTGCGGAGCAAAGAAACTCCACTGGAAAGCATTTCCTTCCGTATAATCGCTTCTCATATGAGCCGAATAACGCGGATTGAACGGCGTACGGAATGAGCCGTCACCCATGATCGGACGCATCATTTTTGTTTCCGGGTCCAGATAACGTTTGTAATATTCTCCTTTGGCAGCATAAGCCTGAGCTAATGAATCCAGTCCTGCTTTGGCAGCGATCTGCGAGATACACCAGTCTTCGTAAGCCATTTCCAGTCCCCATGAAACGGATTCAGGAACAGAGTCGGCAGGAACGAAGCCATATTTCTCTTTGAAGTACGGATGGAGGGTAATCAGATCCAACTCACGTGTCCCTTTGAACTTTTCTGCCAGGTCTTCACGGTATACGGAAGAACGAGCACCGGCTTCTGCCCATGTTTTCAGGTCACCGTCTGCCAGGTCTTTGGAAACCAGGTCAGCCAGAACAGATACAGCCGGGTAGGCGACCATACAGCCGGTATAGCTTGAAGCTAGCGGCCATTTGGGAAGAATACCACCTTCTTTATATCCTTGTACCAACACTTTACCCCAGTCGGCAGCCAGTTTCGGATTGATGATCGTCATCAGCGGGTGAAGGGCACGGAAAGTATCCCACAGGGAGAATACGGAATAATTAACGTATCCCGGTTCCGCCTTATGCACCTTTTTGTCCATACCCAGATAGCGGCCGTCTACGTCCTGATAAGCGAACGGTGCGATCATCGTATGATATAATGCCGTATAGAAGTTGACCATTACGGTCGGGTCAGCGCTCTGAATTTCTATTGCGTTCAGGGCATCGTTCCATATTTCAGCCGATTTGATGCGGGTCGCTTCGAAATCCCATCCTGGAAGTTCTGCTTCCAGATTCTTTTCGGCTCCGTCAGTATCAACCATGGAAAGGGCTACCTTTACGTACAGAGGTTCCGCCTTTTCCGGGAACTTATAATGGAATTTCAGGTCTTCTTCCGTATTGATGCGCAGGAACAAAGAATCCTGACGTAATTTGCCCCCGATATATTGGTAAACGGTTTCGATTGGCTCAGAGAAAGTAATCCGGTAAGAAACCGAATGGAAATGTGCCCATCCCTGTGTACGTACCGTACCTTCTACCGTCGAGTCGTTAACAAACAGGTAACTGTTATCTACCAGTTTGTGTCCCCAGTTCGGTTGCAGGATATGTCCCAGGTCGAGCATGACGCGGCGGTCTTTGGGATTATCGTAAGTATATTTATGAAAACCGACCTTGTCGGTACTCGTCAGTTCCACGTTTACACCGAAGTTATCCAGACGTACGGCGTAATAACCCGGAGTCGCTTTTTCGGTATCTTTATTAAAAAGTCCGACCGGTTTGATCGAATCGCCTCCGGAGAAAGGCAATAGAGCCACATCACCCAGGTCGCCGATACCGGTACCGGAAAGGTGTGTATGACTGAACCCATAGATTTCGCGATCGTCATAATGGTAACCGCTGCTGGCATCCCAGCCCATGATATGTGTATCCGGACTGACCTGTACCATTGCAAACGGGCGGGTGGCACCGGGGAAAGTATGTCCGTGGAATCCGGTTCCTATGAACGGGTCGACATACTTGATTTCGTCACTTAATAACCCACTGTTGGGAGCCGGCTTGCATCCTACCAGCAGGCAAAGTAAAACTGCCTGAAAGAATAAGATCGTTTTCTTCACTGTTTATTTTGATTTAGTTTAAAATTAGCGGACTAAAACTATTTAATTAGCACAGCTACAAATATAGTGAAAAAGAACTATATACAGATCTTTTTCCTCTCATGAATGAAAAAAGTCACAAAAAACTGCAACCTTTTACCGGGCTGTCTCGTCTAATATAACAGAGATGAAAACAGATGAGTTCATAACAAGGATATTGCCTTTAAAAGACAACCTGTTGCGGGTTGCTTACAGGATCACCGGAAATGCAGAGCGTTCCGAACAGATCGTTCAGGACGTGATGTTGAAGGTCTGGGGAGAACGTGCCGCCTGGATTGTGATAGAGGACATTCCATCTTATTGCCTGATGGTGACACGTAATATGGCGCTGGATACTATTAATTAGCAACGGAAGCGGACAGAAAGTTTTACCGTCAGATAACTCTTTTATAGAAATAATATGGATTATAACCGTATTACATCGTTATTAGACAAATACTGGGAATGTGCGACCACCATTGAGGAAGAACGGGAGTTACGTCACTTTTTCTCGTCAGACGCATTACCGCCTGAGTTGCGTCCTTATAAGGCATGGTTTCTGACACCAGGAGCAGAGACACTGCCACCTTTAGGGAAAGAGTTTGACTTGAAGGTGTTACAGCAGATCACCCGGGAGAAAAAGCTACGCCGCCTCCGTCTATTTTATTCTTTTTCGGCATTGGGGCTGGTCATACTGGTTCTTTTGACAATCCTCTTGCTGACATCTTCTTTTATGTTGTAAAGTTGCTGTGTTTAATATGAAGCCTTGCGGATTTGTTCTGCAAGGCTCTTTCTGTTACCTTTGCGGAAAAATAACAAACTATGTTCACGGTAATCGGAATCATGTTCGGAGGCATCGCCGTAGGATATCTATTGCGCAAAGTCGAACTGCTGCAAAAGATAGGCAAACCTATTTCTTATACGATCCTGCTATTGTTGTTCCTGCTGGGTATTTCGGTGGGGGCCAACGATGCTATTGTAAACAACCTGACAACATTAGGCGGACAGGCTTTCCTGATCGCTCTGGCCGGAACGACCGGAAGTGTTTTAGCCGCCTGGGGAGTCTATCATTTCTTTTTTAAGGAAAGGAGGAGAGAATGAAAGGGAGCCTGATTGTAGTCGGTTTCTTCGCGCTGGGCTGTATTCTCGGGTGGAGCGGGTATCTGCCGGAGGTGGTCGTTAAGAATGATATCACCATGTATGTGCTTTACTTGCTGATGTTTCAGGTCGGGCTGAGTATCGGGAGTGATAAGAAGCTGAAAGATATATTGTGTAGTATCCGTCCCAAGCTGTTGCTGGTTCCGTTGGCTACTATTATCGGGACGCTGACGGCGTCGGCTTTGGTGAGTTTACTGATTACCAAATGGAGTGTGTTCGATTGCCTGGCGATAGGAAGTGGTTTTGCCTATTACTCCTTGTCTTCTATCCTGATTACGGAGTTGAAAGAGGCTTCACTGGGTGTACAGATGGCGACGGAGTTAGGAACAATCGCATTGATCGCCAATATCATCCGTGAGATTATGGCTTTGCTGGGAGCTCCCCTTTTTGTCAAGTATTTCGGACGATTGGCTCCTATCTGTGCCGGTGGTGCCACGACGATGGATACAACATTACCGATTATTACGCGTTATTCAGGAAAGGATCTGGTATTCGTTTCTATCTTTCACGGCATTCTGGTCGATTTTACGGTACCGTTTTTTGTCTCTTTTTTCTGTTCAATATAAAAATACTGTTGGTTAACAAATAGAGTAGGAGCCTTTATGAAACACTTACTGATCGTTCTATTGCTGATAGTCTCATTCGGTGTAACCGCTCAACCGGCACGAAGACTGGAAAAGCCGGCTGCGGATGGTCCTATCCCTGTAGGACAAGCTGTTTTTTACGGTGAATTTGTTCAGCGACTGAAGAAATTCAAAAGTGGCGGTTATCCTCAGGATATCCGGTTGATAAATATTGAAACGAACGAGGTGCTTGTTTTCCGGGTGAAGTCGACCTTTAAGACTTCGAAAGAAAATCAATTCTGTTACCTGATCGAACCGGGAACGTATGCAATCTTGAATTATTGGTGGACCGAAAGCAAATGGTACGGTGGCCGTTCTTATATGGAACCTATTTATAAGGGGGAAGATTCCATTCAGGAAACCGAACGGAAAATAAAAAGCAAAGAACAACGCCCCGATGAATTAGTCCTGTTCAAATTCACTGTCGCTGAAAATACATTGAATTATGTTGGAACATGGCATTTCGAGAACTCCCCCGTTTTCTTCACCAACGACAAGGAAAAAACTGACGAAGAAATGCAGGCTAAATACAAAAAACTTGATTTTCGGTCTTCCCGCACGGCTATACCGGATTAATCGTTATTCTGTTTATCTGTAATAGCGACCTGTTTGTCGGGTATAAAACGGGTATAAAAGAAGGAGGTTGTATCAATAAAAACTTTGATGCAACCTCCTTTTTATGTTCTGATTCTTATTTCTTTACCGTCTGCAACATAACTTTCACGGCTTCTTCCAGTTGATGGTCTTCACCTTTCAACTGCGATTCCGGTGTGTTGTAGATTTCGATATCCGGTTTCAGTTCATGGTTTTCCAGGTAATTGCCCTGCATATCCTGAACGCCTACCTGTGGAATACCGAATACGATGGACGGGTCGATCTGTGATTCCCACCATACGGCAGTCATGGTTCCCGGGACAGGAGTACCGATTAGTTTACCGATACCCAACGTCTTGTATACCCAAGGGAAACCATGTGCATTCGAGTAGTTGTCTTCGCAAACCAGTACGCACGACGGTTTCAGCCATTTGTTGAACGGATCGCTGCCGATGTACTGCCCGCGAGGCATGAAACGTTGGTACTCTTTGCCACTCAACAGGGTTGCCAGGTCGTCGTGCAACCAGCCTCCGCCGTTATGACGGGTATCTACAATCACCGCTTCCTTATTACGGCAACGTCCCAGCAGTTCGGAATAGACTTCGCGGAAACTTTCACTGTTCATGCCCTTAACGTGTACATATCCGATCTTGCCACCGGACAGTTCATCCACTTTTTTGCGGCAGTTTTCTACCCAG
This sequence comes from Parabacteroides caeci, assembly GCF_023656795.1. Lineage (NCBI taxonomy): Bacteria > Pseudomonadati > Bacteroidota > Bacteroidia > Bacteroidales > Tannerellaceae > Parabacteroides > Parabacteroides caeci. Next base: position 7,262 of record NZ_JAMOKT010000104.1, on the reverse strand, counting down.
CGTTTGTACAACAGATTGGACTGTTCGCCGTAAGAGATCGGTTTCACCTGTTCTTCGAAACGTTCTTTTGTTGCCGGGTTGTAGACGGACAACAGTACTTTCTTTCCGGCTTTGCCGCTCAGTAACGGATAATAGTTCTCACCGCTCTTGATAGGTTTCTCATTGATCTTTTCAATGATGCAACCCGGTTTGATCTTCGTATCAGCTAATGTCAACGGCCCTTTGGCTATAATCTCGGCAATCTTTAATCCGTCGCCGGTATAGCTGTTATCGTAGAATGCACCCAGGCAGGCTGTAGCCGGAGCGGATGACGATGAATAATACCGAGCACCGGTATGTGAACCATTCAGTTCGCCCAACAGTTCGGACAACATTTCCTGGAAGTCGTAATTGTTGTTGATATGCGGCAAGTAACGGGCATATGCTGTTTTGTATCCTTCCCAGTCGATGCCGTGGATAGTCGGATCGTAGAATTTATCTTCCACCTGACGCCATATATGATTGAAAATATATTCGCGTTCCTGCGGCGGGCGATAAGAAAATTCAGCCTTGAAGGGGATACCTTTGGTTTTGCTGTCTTTGATCTCCACCTTTTTCAGCTGGCCACCGGATACCAGGAACAGGTTCTCACCCTTCTTGTCGGCAAACATTCTTCCGCCACCGACACCTTTTATCAGTATTTTGGTTGAATTTTCCTTGAAGTTACGTTCCCACAGGTCGTAACCGCTTTCGAAAGCTGCACAATAGTAGAGTTTGTCTCCTTTCGGTGTCAGTACGGCATCACCCATATTCGAAGAGTTGATCGTCAGGCGAATGACGCGGTCTTTACGGTTTTCCAGATCAAATTTCAATGGTTCGACAGGCTTGTCCGCATCGTCTTTCTTGTCTTTATCATCTTTCTTTTTGTCATCTTTTTTAGCTTTGGAATCCTTTTTATCCTCCTTTTTGTCGTCTTTCTTATCCTTGTCTTTGTCCTTATCTTTTTCTTCATCTTCAGCCAGGGCAAGTTCTTCCTTGCTCAGGCGGAATTTGTCGTATGCTTCGGCATCGAAAAACATGATATAGGTATCATCCTGTGCACCCCAACTGCCGTGGCTACGGTAACCGGCACGGTCGGACGACCAGATCATGGCTTTACCGTCGAGCACCCATTTCGGATTACCATCAGAGTATCCGCTTTCGGTCAGGTTGGTAATATCTCCGCTGCCATCCGCCTTTACCAGGGCAATATCCTTATTGTTCCATCCGCCGATAGCGATATATTGCACCAGGAACCATTTACTGTCGGGTGACCATTGATAAGTCTGGTCGCCGTCGGCATACGAATAATTGTATTTGCCATCCAAAACAGTACGTACTTGCTTGCTTTTCAAATTGATGACGCGTAAAGTGGTACGGTCTTCCAGGAATGCTACTTCTTTACCGTCAGGAGAATAAGTAGGCTGGAAAGAAGTCTTGTCGGTAACTACCAGCGGTTCTTCCTTGATCTCTTGTGCGTAAGTAAAATATTTGTCGTCTTTACGAACCAGGCTGCTTTGATAAATGCCCCATGTCTCGCCGCGTTCAGCCGAGTAAACCAATGAACGGCCGTCAGGACTGAAATCTATATTACGCTCTTGCTGCGGCGTATCGGTGATCTGACGGGTTGTTTCATATTCAACCGATGTAACATATACATCTCCTCGTACGATAAAGGCAACCTCTTTCCCGTTCGGAGAGACAGCGATACTGTTTGCCCCGTTCGACATCAGGCGATGAATCAGATTATTCTCGGTCTGGTCGGAGATGATGTTCACCTTTACCTTAGCGGGTTGTCCGCCTTCTTTAACCGTATAGATCTCACCGTCGTAGCCATAGCACAAAGTCCCGTTCTTGTCGGAAGTCAGGAAACGGACCGGGTGTGTCGTATGGTTTGTTATCTGTTTGCCGCTCTTGCCGGTCAGGTCATTCTTAAAGATATTGAAACTGCCTTTTTCTTCACTCAGATAGTAAAAGGCATTTCCGTCCGGAGACCATACCGGATCGCGGTCTTCTCCACGGAAAGAGGTAATCTTTTTGAATGTACGGTCATTATCTAATGTACATAACCAGATATCGCGGGTAATGGAGGATTGGTGGTGTTTGCGCCAGGGATCCTCATATCCTTTGAAATCGTTATACAACACCTGTTTGCCGTCTTTGCTGAATGCCAGATTTTCCATAGCCAGCGAGGAGAATAATTCCGGGCGTCCTCCTTGGGTGCCGACCTGATATATCTGGGCGAACAGGGAAGAAGGGAACTGACTGTCTTTTACATCCTGCTGGATAGAAGCTGAATAAAGGACATGGTCGTTGTCGCTGAATGTTTCCGGATATTCGTTTGCCGAATGTACGGTCAATTGCGTAGGGGCACCTCCTTCTTTATTCATGATGAATACATCGAAATTTCCGTTGCGGTCGGAAGCGAATGCGATCTGTTTTCCGTCGGGCGACCAGACCGGACGTGTGTCGTGGGCCGGATGGGTTGTCAACTGGGTAGCTTTACCACCTGTGGTCGGAACGGTATAGATATCCCCTTTATAGGTAAAGGCGATCATCTCCCCGTTCGGAGATATTGCCGGATAACGCATCCATAGCGGATCGTTCTCTGCAAATGCGGACCCTGTCAGCAAGAGGGCCGATGTTAAGATCAGTAATTTTTTCATGCGTTTATTAATTTCCGTAAAAATACGAGATTATTTTCATACAAATGTCATATTTAACATATTCCTAATAAAAACTGTTCCGGGGATATAATTCAACAGCACGACAAGAGATCGTATTCCTTCCTCTTTTTTATGTTCGAAAAACGGAACTAAAATGCCGAAACAAAGCAAGATAAGCGAATGTTTTATAAATGAAGTATAGTCAATAAGGCGAGATAGTTTATTTATTCCTATACAAATACTATTTAAAAACAAATTTAGGTCACTAATGAAAAAGTATGTAGCAGAAATGATCGGGACGATCATCGGCTCGTCCATCCTGTTTATTTTGGCTAAAGATTCCGGTTCGACGACAACATTGACCGGAGTAAACGGCTACCATGATCTTGTTCCGGCCTTTGTGGCAGAAACAGTCTTTACATTCATCTTCTTACTGGTGGTTTTAGGTTCAACATCCAAAGGTGCCAATACCAAGTTTGCCGGTATCGCTATTGGTTTTGATCCATATTGTTTGTATTCCTATTACCGGAACATCGGTGAATCCGGCACGTAGTATCGGTCCGGCTTTGTTCCAGGGAGGTGAAGCTCTCTCACAATTATGGTTGTTTATCGTAGCCCCATTCCTGGGAGCGGCTATCGCTGCATTCGTCTGGAAAGGGATTGATACGGAAGAAGCATAATCCTTATATATTATATTTATATTTTATTCCCCCGGCAGGTTATACTGTCGGGGATTTTTCTTTTAACAAAATGATATTGCCGTACCATGTAATTTTTTACCTTTGCCTGTAGACTAAACTAAAATATAACATGAACAAGAAACTTATTCTTTCCTTGCTCGCTTTAGCCGGTGTTCCTGCCTTGATGATGGCGGCGGATGATGCACGCCTGTTGCGTTTCCCGGCAACGAACGGTAATGAGATTGTTTTCTCATATGCCGGCGATCTTTATAAAGTTCCTGCAAAAGGAGGTGAGGCTCAACGTCTGACCTCGCATGTCGGGTATGAGATGTTTCCCCGTTTTTCACCGGATGGTAAAACGATCGCTTTTACCGGACAGTATGACGGGAACACGGAAGTGTACACCATTCCTTCTACTGGTGGAGAACCCTTGCGAATCACTTATACGGCAACCAATAAGCGCGATGACCTGGGCGACCGTATGGGACCGAATAATATCGTAATGAACTGGACTCCCGACGGTACGAATATTGTTTACCGTAACCGGATCAGCGACGGATTTTCCGGTAAACTTTATACTGTAAATAAAGACGGTGGCCTTTCTGAAGTGATTCCTTTGCCGGAAGGCGGTTTTTGTAGTTATTCACCCGATGGCAAGCGTTTGGCATATAATCGGGTAATGCGTGAATTTCGTACCTGGAAATATTATAAGGGAGGTATGGCTGATGACGTGTGGATTTATGATCCGGAAAAACAATCAGTCGAAAATATCAGTGATAACCCGGCACAGGATATTATCCCCATGTGGATCGGCGATGAAATATTTTATATTTCCGATCGCGACCGTATTATGAATATCTTTGTCTACAATACAAAGACCAAACAAACGAGAAAAGTAACCGACTTTACGGAATACGATGTTAAATTCCCGAGTGCCAACGGTAATACGATCGTATTTGAGAACGGTGGTTATATCTATAAGATGGATGCCGGTACAAAAAAGCCTGAGAAGGTGAATGTGACGCTATCATCCGATAATATTTATGCCCGCAGTGAAATAAAGGATGGTTCCGGATATCTGACTGAAGCGAGTGTTTCGCCGGATGGTGAGCGTGTGGTGGTTACAGCTCGTGGCGAAGTGTTTAATGTCCCGGTAGAAAAAGGCGTGACAAAGAATATTACCCGTTCGCCTGGACAACATGACCGTGAAGCGCAATGGTCGCCTGATGGAAAATATATTGTTTATATTTCGGATGGTACGGGCGAAACAGAACTTTACCTTCAGGATGCCACTGGTGGTGAACCTGTTCAATTGACAAAAGATAACGATACTTATATCCGTTCTTTTGAATGGAGTCCCGATTCAAAATCAATTGTTTATACCGATCGTAAGAACCGGGTAAACCTGCTTGATGTAGCCGGAAAGAAAACAACCGTATTGTTTCAGAACCCGATGGCAGAGATACGTGACGTAACCTTCTCACCGGATAGTAAATGGTTGACTTATAGCCGTCCGGCGGAAAACCAGGTAAGTATGGTGTATGTTTATGATATTGCTGCACGTAAGGAATATCCAGTTACGGATAAATGGTACGACTCTCATTCTCCTGCCTTTAGTACAGACGGAAAATACTTGATCTTCGCCTCTTCACGTGACTTTAATCCGACTTATGGCTCTTTGGAATGGAACCATGTTTATAATAATATGGGCGGTGTTTATCTGGCGTTGCTTCAAAAAGATACTCCTTCTCCATTCCTTCAGAAAGATGCCGAAGTAAAAGTTGCTAAAGAAGAGACGGCTAAGAAAGAGGATAAAAAGAAAGAAGATAAAGATAAGAAAGATGTTTCGACTGAAACCGTTGTAAAGATTGATCAGGAAGGTATAACTGACCGTATTATCAAACTTCCTTTACCGGGCTCTTACTATGGCGGTTTTTATTCGGATGGTGAAAAAATCTGGTATTATGGTCGCGGCGGAATAAAAGTGTACGATTTGAAAAAGCAAAAGGAAGAAACTGTTGCTGACGGAGCTTCCATGTCTGTTACACCGGGAAGTAAAAAGGCTCTTTTCTATAAAGGAGGACAGATCTATGTGACCGACATACCTTCCGGCAGTGTTGATTTGAGTAATGCAGTCGATCTTTCCAATATGAAGATTACGGTGGATTATCCGAAAGAATGGGCACAAATATTCGATGAGGCATGGCGTGCTTACCGTGATGGTTTCTATGTGGAGAACATGCATGGTGTGGATTGGAAAGCGATCAAAGAAAAATATGCCGTTCTTCTTCCTTACGTGAAGACTCGTCTGGATCTGAATTATGTGATCGGTGAAATGATTGGCGAACTGAATTGTGGCCATGCTTATGTGAATCCGGGTGAACTGGATCGTCCGGAGCGTGTGCAGACCGGTCTGTTGGGTGCTGAGATTTCACGTGACAAGAGTGGATTTTTCCGTCTGGAAAAGATATTACCGGGAGCATCCTGGAGTAAAGACCTGCGTTCTCCGTTGACAGAGCCGGGTATCGAGGCGAAAGCCGGAGAGTTTATCGTGGCTATCGACGGGATTCCGACTAACAGTGTAAAGGATATGTATTCTTTGTTGGTTGGTAAAGCCGGTATCCCGACAGAACTTTCATTGAACAGCAAGCCTGAATTAGGGGGAGCTCGTAAAATTGTGATCAGTCCGTTGGCTGAAGAATATTCGTTGTATCATTACAACTGGGTACAGGATAATATCAAGAAAGTGGATAAAGCGACTAACGGTCGTGTGGGATATATCTATATTCCGGATATGGGCGTAGACGGTTTGAATGAATTTGCCCGTTATTTTTATCCGCAGTTGGATAAAGAAGGTCTGATCATTGACGACCGTGCCAATGGTGGTGGAAATGTCTCTCCGATGATTCTGGAACGTCTTTCCCGTGAACCGTATCGTCTGACCATGCGTCGTGGTTCGAACCATATCGGTACTGTTCCGGATGCCGTACAGGTGGGTCCGAAGGTTTGTTTGATCAATAAATATTCTGCATCGGATGGCGACCTGTTCCCCTGGGGATTCCGTGCTTTGGGACTGGGTAAGCTGATTGGAACCCGTACCTGGGGTGGTATCGTCGGTATTAGCGGCCCACTGCCTTACATGGACGGAACAGATATCCGTGTACCTTTCTTCACCAGCTATGATCCGAAGACGGGGCAGTGGATTATCGAAAACCACGGTGTAGACCCGGATATCCTGATCGACAATGATCCGGTTAAGGAATGGAATGGCGAAGACCAGCAGCTGAACAAGGCAATCGAAGAAGTAATGAAAGATCTTCAGAACCGTAAACCGTTGGCTCCGGTTCCGGCTCCGAGGGATTTCAGCAAGTAATGTTGAAGTAAAATATGGAAGAAAGGATATCTCACAGCATGGGGTATCCTTTTTTCATTTACATGCTTAAATTACTTTTTTACTGACAGAAGAACATGTAATAAATTGATTTGCCGATGAATGAAGTTTATTATTTTATATATTTGTGACCGTTAATATGGAAATGGAGAAAGCATGCTAGAGGAAAGAAGATTATTGAAAGAGTTAACCGAAGGATCAGAGTTTAGTTTTAATGCTCTGTACAACCTATGGGCCTCCAGACTTTACCATTTTGCGTTCTCTTATTTGAAATCAGACAGTGCGGCGAAAGATGTCGTGCAGGAAACATTTGTAAAGATCTGGTCTAATAGAACGAGTATTAATCCGGATGCCTCTTTTAAGGCTTATTTATTTACTATCTCCTATCACTAGTGTCCCGTTAAAATCGGGACGAGTTATTAATTAATCAAATAATCCCGGAATAAGGGGATTAAATTGTTCTTTGACATCATTGAAATTAGTCTTATTAAACAGCTCTTGTAAATG
>NZ_JAMOKT010000103.1:0-14186 GCF_023656795.1 Parabacteroides caeci | reverse complement strand
GCCTTCTACTACACGAAGGCGATAAATCTCATGACACATCAGATGATGCTCTCTCTCTTGATAATAATTCTTCTTTTTCATTGTTGATTCTTTAAAGAGTCAACCTTATTTACAAAAAGACAAAAACCGGTGCATCCAATAAGGGTGCACCGGTTTTTTTATGACTGATTGTTTCCTATTCAGCTTTTGCTTCTGCGTTTGTATCTTCTTTAGCTTCGGCTTCTTCAGTGGCAGGTTCTTCTTCCGGAGTGAAATCTGTAATTTCGGCTCCGATCAGGATGTTATACCATGTCAATAATTTTTTGATATCGCTGGGATATACTCTTTCGCGGTCAAAATCAGGTAAAACTTCAGCAAAATAAGTACGCAATTCTTTTGTGTCGGAAGGTACTGTGACTTTGGCTCCGTTTTCTTTATTTTTTACGCTGGTAAGTACTTCGTGCAAAGGAACTTCTGTCTCGGTTGTATAGATAGCAATATCACCCAGCGAGATTACTTTATCTTTTGCGTACGCAGGTACTCTTTTCTTATCTGTCAGCGATTCGACAATCAGCATGTTCTTTCCGTGGGAAACCAATTTAAATAATCCCGGTTTTCCCGAAATAGACAAAATAGTCTTCAACATAATACTTCGTTTTCTAATAGTGTTAAACTTTAAAGCTGCAAATGTAGTATAACTATACGATTTTACCGAAGTTTGGGAGACTTATTTTACAAATCTGTTTCATAAAGACGCCAGAAATTTCTCAACCTGAGGAAGTAATGCCTGCTTATCGTCGTTGTAGATAACATAATCGGACCGGTCTCTTTTTACCTCGTCCGGCAACTGGTTGTTGATGCGGCGTACGATTTCTTCCCGCGGAGTATTATCTCTCGCTACCGCCCGTTCGATACGGAGCTGCATGGGCGCATATACCATCAGGCTCTTGTCTACCACTTCGTTGAAACCCGATTCGAAGAGTATAGCCGATTCGATGGCACATATATCGGATGCCTGACTTTTTGTCCATGCTGAAAAATGACGGTTCACTTCGGGGTGTATGATCGCATTTACCTGCCGGAGATATTCCGGATTACCGAATATATGTGATGCGAGCAGCTTCTTGTTCAACCTTTTTTCCGTGTAGAGGTCTTCTCCCAATAATGCGGTGAGTTTTTCTTTAATGACAGGAGACGTGTCGGTCAGCAGTTTACTTTCCGTATCGGCGACATAGACCGGTACTCCGTATAAATTCAATAACGAAGCGACAACCGATTTGCCGCTTCCGATCCCGCCGGTTATTCCTATTTTAATCATGCAGATTGTTCTGTTCCAGGATAAATTCAATTTTGTCCGGGACAAGCGTAGCCGAACTAACCCAATCCGGTTTCTTTGTCAGTTGGATAGGTAAGGTGCCGGAGACGTTTTGTTCCAGATCTTTGAAAGAAAACTTTATTTCAAATGCATCTTCCGACAAGTCCTTGAAACGGGATAACGGAACGCTGCATGTTACCTTTGCTATGGAAGGAAAAGTACGCAATGTATAATGCGGAGGAAGGCCTGTACAGATGACAGGTATCTCCAATGTCTTTTCTGTAAACTCTTCAATAGGGATCGTTATGGTAACGCTTGTCGGATCATACGTCGCTTCACTGATCTTTTGCAGTTGTACGGTCCGTGTAATCGTTTTCGTCCCTTTCTTTATTTCGGTGAAGACGGTTTTTGCCTGGTTTAGCGTATCCAGTACGATGTCGCTGGCATATACACTGACTGTCGATGGCGAGATCAGGATGTTACCCGACACATGGAAGCCGGGATTTGTCTGGATAGTTCCGTCGAATACGACCGGAATATCTTTCTTTATCCGTTTACTGTATGCCGCTTCAATAGACTGGGGCTCGAAACCGACCAGCGAGGTCGTGGCAAGCAACTGTTTCTGTATGTCGCTTTGGATCGTTTTTTTGGTAATAGATAATGATCCGCTTTTCTCAGCCTGATTTTTCATATTCGTTTCGATCGGGGCAAACGATCTCCCGAAGGAATAATTCAGCAGAACGCTTCCTTTATCCTTTACCTTGGCAATGATCTCCTGAGGGGGAGTTTCGGTAAAAGAGATATCCGGTGGAATATTCTTGTATCTGACCGGGATGCTGATTTCTATTTCATATTCCTGCTGAAGGCTTTGCAATAACCAGAAACCTAATGACAGTAGTACGAAAAAGAAAAAGATTAATGCTTCCTTCCATCTCTGACGACGCAGAAAAGCATTAATCTTCATCCGGGCAGACTTGAATGATTGATTAATATCAAGCTGCGGCATATTTTGTTATTTCTTATTTTTGCTGTGCGTCTTCTGAAGAAGCAAAGATAGAAGTTTTATCTACACGGATGCGTACTCCGTCTGAAATTTCTATCAGCATATAAGTATCTCCGATCTCTTTGATCTTTCCGTAGATACCTCCGGCTGTGATCACTTTGTCACCCGTTTTCAATGCTTCACGAGATTTCTGTATCTCTTTCTGCTTTTTCTGTTGCGGACGGATCATGAAGAAATAGAAGATCGCAACGATAACCACCATCATAAGGATGCCTGACCACTGTGACTGGCCTCCGGCAGCCTGAAGTAAAATACTAACTAAGCTCATAACTAACTATATTCATTTATAAATTTGTACCTATTGACTAGCTACAAATGTAAGTATAATAATTAATCTTTAAGCAATACCTTTTCTTTTTTTAACTCGGATACAATAGAATCCAGGATTCCATTGATGAACACGCCGCTTTTGGGTGTGCTGTAATATTTAGCCGTGTCGATGTATTCGTTGAAAGTGACATTGATGGGAATAGAAGGGAATGTCATGATTTCAGCCAGTGCAACCTGCATGATGATCAGGTCCATATTGGCGATACGTTCTGTTTCCCAGTTCTTCATATGTTTGTTGATACGCTCCCGATATTCGGCACCTTTCAGTAATGACTGACGGAACAGTTTGATAGCGAAAGACTGGTCTTCCAGATCCTTGAACATAGGAAGCAATTTCTGTTTTCCTTTGTTTTTTTCTTCGAACTGTTTGATTGTCTTCAGCGTGAATGTTTCAACGATTTCGATGTCGTCGTTCCAATAAATGCTTTTGTCCTCCAGGTACTCTTCGATCATTTCGTTACCACAGATTAACTTTTTGAATACGGCACGCCAGAATTCTTTGTCAGTCTCGTAAGAGTCGTTCTCATTATCCAGATACTCGTTGTACAGGTCGGAAGCCAGGATCAGATCCAGCACATTCTTGATGAACTCTTCATCGTTTACCCACGATAATCCCTGTTCCGCCACATATTTCTGGAGTGCTTCGTTTTCGGCAACCTGGGCGGTGAAACGATTGTTAACCAGACGGGTGTTGGGGTTCAACTCGGCATGGGTCGGCATGTACTTGCTTTTTTTGGCGTCAAGTGTCCGTTGCTGTAAGTTGGTGACTTCGATAATTAGAAGGAGGAAGTAGTGATATAAGTCGTACGACTTCCGTAAGCTGAAAAGCAATTCATTTTCCGCTACTTTGAGGTCATTGTTTCCGTTTTGATAGAATGAATAAACTATCTGTAAAACTTTAATGCGGATTAAAATTCTGTTGATCATCGTTTGAAGGAACTACTTTATTATAAATTAGGTTGCAAAGGTAGTCATTCTTTTGATAAAAGGGCCCCGGTTTATTTAATTTTATAGGTGTTAGGCGTTATTTTACACTTTCAAACGTAAAATGAGATATTTTGATGCGTTAAAATAGTTGTTGTTTAAAAAAAAATGCACATATTTGAAGCAAGTTATGAATATTGGGTGGGTGTTTAACAAATGTTGGCTATATGGATGAGTCGGTGAAGAAAATACAGGTTGAAGGTGGCGATAAAGAGATTCTGTACTCTAAGGCCATAAAAGCAGGTAAGAGGATCTATTATCTGGACGTAAAGAAGAACTTGAAGGACGATTTGTTCCTGGCGGTGACCGAAAGTAAAAAGGTGCAGCCTAAAAACGGAACGCAGATCTCTTTTGAGAAGCATAAGATTTTCCTTTATAAGGAAGATTTTGACAAGTTTATGGAGGGAATGAATGATGTGATTAATTACATCAAGCAGCGTAACTCAGAAGATCTACAAGCACAAGCCCCGGATGCTGGGATAAAGACAGACGATGGTTCAGACGAGATAAAGCTGGACATCGATTTTTAAAAGGGGGGAAAATAATAACGAGCTGTTTTTCTTTATAAAGAAGAAACAGCTCGTTATCTTTTTATAGGTATCCTGTTGTAAAGGTTGCCTATTTTTACTGCGGTTTATGCAACCGGATGAATTGCTTCAGTAGGACATGCGTCAGCGCAAGTACCACAATCAGTACACATTTCAGGGTCGATATGATAGATATCACCTTCTGAGATAGCTCCTACCGGACACTCGTCAATACAAGTACCGCAAGCAATACAATCTTCACTAATTAAATAAGCCATTTTCTTAAACGTTTAAATTGATAACTATTAGTTGGTGCAAAAATAGAGTTTTATTTGTATTTCTGCAATAAGTTCTAATCTTTTTCGTTATAATTCAAAATTGATTGAGAGTTGAGACGTCTATTATTTCTATTATTGATATGCAGCCTTGCCGTCCCGGGTGTGATGGCGCAGAAAGAGAAGGTGAAGAATCAGCCGTATGCCGATTTGAAATGGTTTCATCTGGGATTCCATGTCGGATTGCATGCGCAGGATTTGTTGTTGACAAATACAGGTGTTACGACTGACGGTGAAACATGGTTTGCCGAAATCCCGACTTATTCGCCCGGTTTTAGTGTCGGTGTGATCGGTGATATGTATTTGAATCCTTATTTTAACCTACGTTTCATACCTACAGTCCATTTCGGGGATAAGAAGTTTGTCTTCCGGGAACAGGCCACGGGTGAGGAGTTCACAACTTCCGTCCGTTCCACTATTCTGAGTTTTCCTTTGAGCGTGAAATTTTCGGCCCTCCGCCTGAATAACTACCGTCCTTATCTGATCGGTGGCGTATACGGAGCGATGGACCTTGGACGTAAGAAAGGGATGCCCGTTTTATTGAAGGCGGCAGACTTCGGTCTGGAGTTCGGTATAGGATGTGATATTTATCTGCCGTTCTTTAAACTCTGTCCGGAGTTGAAGTTCAGTTTCGGACTGGTCGACCTGTTACAGAAAGATCGTAGCGACCTGACCGATAAGGACCTGATCAAATATCCGAATGCATTGTCGAAAGCTACCTCCCGTATGGTTTCGCTGACGTTTAATTTCGAATAAACAGTTCTATATAAATGTAGGCGGCAGGAGCTGCCAGCATCAAGCTGTCGAACCGGTCAAGCATTCCTCCATGGCCGGGCAGCACATTGCCGGAATCTTTTACTCCAAATGTACGTTTCAGCAACGATTCGATCAGATCACCCCAGGTTCCGAATAAGACAACGGTAGCCGACAATCCCAGCCAGTTATACCAGCTTACTTCCGGTGCATACCATGCCAGAGCCTGCGAAGCGCCCAGGACTACGGCTAAACCTCCGAAGAAACCTTCCCACGATTTTTTAGGCGAGATACGTTCAAACAGCTTTCTTTTTCCGATCATGGAACCGACCAGATAAGCGCCGGTATCGTTCAGCCAGATGAAAATGAAGATCGCCATAACGAATAACGGGGAATAAACTACTTTACCCGGGGTGTCAGGTATGGCTGCGATAAAGTTCAGCATCGAAAATGTCCCGGCACAATACACCTGTGCGAAAAGAGTGAATGCCCAGTTGTTGATCGGGTTCGGTGCTTTATAATATAACTCGGCAACTAATGTATATATAAGGAATAGGAGATAAGGCAGGAAAACGATGTCGTCTGTCAGTTGATTTGTGTAAGCGAAGGTGGCGGCAAATAAATAAACGCCTCCCAGCGAAGAGACAACCCGTTTTATGGAGGCATCCTCATAATGCTTTACCAAACCATAAAACTCCCATAATGTCAATCCGGTGATCAGACTGAAAAGAACAAGAAAAGAGATCGGGTGGTAGCAAATTGCTCCAACCAGCACTGCAACGAAGATTATACCGGTAAGTGCCCGTTTTATCAGATTTTTCAAAACCGTATGTTGTTTTGTTCGTTTGTTGATTTATTTTTCGTGCAAAGATAAAGAATAAATCTGAATATAAACAGAGAGACCGGACAGTATCTTTACGAAAGAACTGTCCGGTCTCTTTTTATTTATCCCACATATGTTTGTCAGGCAAGATTGTCAGTCTCATTGGTACCTGCCGGTACAGCCCGAACTTTGTAGTCGCTTGATTGGGGAGTTGTTTCATCCGTTTTTGTTTCTTCGGCGGCAACTTGCTTGTCGTTGTTTGCCTTTTCCTGCAAATCCAGAATTTCCTGTGAGCGTGAGATCCAGGCCCGTTTGCCGAAGATATGCTCAACATCTTCCGTATAGATCACTTCGCGTTCGAGCAAGACTTGCGCCAGTTTGTTATGTCCTTCTGCGTGGTCGGACAGGATTTTTTTAGCGCGTTCGTATTGTTCGGTAATGATCCTTTGTACTTCCTGGTCGATCATGCGGGAAGTCTCCTCGCTATACGGCTTGGTGAATCCCCAGTCCTGACCGCTCGAATCGTAATAATTCAGGTTAGGAAGTTTTTCACTCATACCGAAGTAGACAACCATGGCATAAGCCTGCTTGGTTACCCGTTCCAGGTCATTGGATGCTCCGGTCGTTATTTTACCGAGGAAAAATTCATCTGCTGCACGTCCGCCCAGCGTTGCGCACATCTCGTCGAGCATTTGTTCGCGGGTGGTGATCTGGCGTTCTTCCGGCATATACCAGGCTGCTCCCAATGCTTTACCTCTCGGTACGATAGTCACCTTTACCAACGGGTTGGCATGTTCAAGGAACCAGCTTAATGTGGCATGGCCTGCTTCGTGGTAAGCAATGCTCTTACGTTCGTCCGCGGTTGTTATCATAGTCCGTTTTTCCAAACCACCGACAATACGGTCGACCGCGTTCATGAAATCATCTTTCTGAACGAACTTTTTACCGCCACGGGCAGCTATCAATGCTGCTTCATTACAAACATTGGCGATATCGGCTCCAGAGAATCCCGGAGTCTGGCGAGCCATGAACTCTGCATCAACACTTTCATCTATCTTGATCGGACGCAGATGTACGCCGAATATCTCTTTACGTTCGTTTAAGTCCGGCAGTTCCACGCTGATCTGACGGTCAAAACGTCCTGCGCGGAGCAGCGCCTTATCCAGAATATCAGCACGGTTGGTAGCTGCCAGGATGATCACACCGCTGTTTGAGCCGAAACCGTCCATCTCTGTCAGCAACTGGTTCAACGTATTTTCGCGTTCGTCGTTACTGTTCATGTTTGCATTTTTACCACGGGCACGACCTACGGCATCTATCTCATCGATGAACACGATACATGGAGACTTCTCTTTGGCCTGGCGGAACAGATCACGGACACGTGACGCACCTACACCGACAAACATTTCGACAAAATCGGAACCTGACAGTGAGAAGAAAGGAACATCCGCTTCACCGGCTACCGCCTTAGCAAGCAATGTCTTACCTGTTCCCGGAGGACCGACCAATAAAGCGCCCTTAGGTATTTTACCACCCAATTCGGTATATTTTTCCGGATTTTTGAGGAATGCGACGATTTCTTCCACCTCTTGCTTGGCTTCTGACAAACCTGCCACATCTTTAAATGTCACTTTCCGGTCGTTATCTTTATCAAAGAGTTGTGCTTTTGCCTTGCCGACACTGAATACCCCGCCGGGACCACCGCCTGCACCGCCTGACATTCTTCTCATCAGGAAGATCCATACAACAATGATCAGGATGATCGGCCCGAAGGAAACCAGAAAATTCCATATGGCATCATCGCCTTCTTCATATCGTACTTGAGTATCAATATGATTCTCTGTCACCGCTTTGTCGTAAAAATCGGAAAATTTGTCTGCTGACGGTATTTTGACATATACTTTTGGGTTTGTGCCCAAAGTCGTGCTGTCACTTTTAAAGACTAATGCTTTCTTACCGCTCTTGACAGTGGCCTCCACCAGATTTTTCTTGTTGTAGACAGCCATTTTGTCAAAGACATTATCCTGGGCCAGTTTCTGGAATTCGGTCCATCCCAATTCTTTCGATGCCGAGGAATCGTTCGTCAGATACAGAGCAATAAGCATCATAAAAATTAGCCCGTACATCCAATACAGGTTAAACTTGAACATTTTAGGCTTATTGTTCTTCGGCACTTTATTAAACATGTCGTTTTTATTTTCCATACTTTGAATTCGATAATATTAATCCGGCTTAATCGAGATTCGGGATCTGGGTGACTTTAGAGTCAGACCACAGGGTCTCCAGATTATAAAACTCGCGTTGCTCCGGCAAGAATATGTGTACAAGAACCGTGCCATAATCCATCCCTATCCATTGGGCACTCTGGTTGCCATCGATAGACAAAGGTTTCTCGCCCGCTTTTTTGCGCGCGAAATCCCACACGGAATCGGAAAGTGCTGATACCTGAGTAGGAGTGTTCCCTTCGCATATGACCATATATTGGCATACGGCTCCGGATAGTTGGGTTAAATCTACGGTTACAATATTTTTGCCTTTTTTCTCTTGTAGGCCTTCAACAATTGTGTTTACTAATTCTTTTGTTTGATCCATTTATTTTTTATTGAATAATTTTCGAAGTTGCAAATATACTTCTTAATTTATTATCTGCATGCTTTCTCTATTTAATATATGTATAAACCCTGTAAATTCAAAACAGGAGAAAAAGAAAAATGTTTATTTTGATGAAATTTTTTCTCGAAATATTTGCAAGAATAAAAAATGTCCGTATCTTTGCACCCGTAATCGAGAAACATACTACTCGAGACAACAAAAACTGTTCTATGGTGTAATGGTAACACGTCAGATTCTGGTCCTGAAATTCCAGGTTCGAGCCCTGGTAGAACAACAATTTTAAAAATTATCCCTTGTAAGTTATGGCTTGCAAGGGATTTTTCGTTTGCGGGGTACGAGATAGGGGATATTTTGTTCTAATTGTTATTCAGCGTCTGTTGGGGATTGGTATTTGCTTTTAATTGAATGACTTGTATAGTTAATACTATTGATCCCTTTGTTAATTATGTAAAAGAACTCATTGAAGATGGGTGGTTTTCAGCATCGGAATTCTTTGAAGAAGTTTATTCAACAGTAGTTGTACTGGCGGAGGAACTAAACAAAGAATGAAAGTTAAAGAGGCTGTACCGTAAATCTTAATTACGACACAGCCTCTTTTTATTTCTCCTTTATTCATTTTCTTTTCCCCATCTGAAGCCGATGCGATCCAGTAGTTGGATGCGTTCGCTACTGAGTTTACCTCTTCTTCTCAGATAGCCCATTCGCATCCACCAGGAGTAAAGGGATTCTTCTTTTTCGCTCTCGTTCCCAGTCCTTGAGCGAGGGTATCGTTTTTCGTTTGTTATGAATTCGCTGAATTCATGGTACCTTTCGATCCATATCCTTTCGAGCCGTTCCGGCGAACGCCCGTTGCTAGACTGGCTGTCGGACCAGTCAAAACCCAGGTCGGTCAACTTTTTGATCTGCCTGGGGGTTAGCGTGACGGTTGTATCGCTGCCGTTTTTGTAAGCTCTCATTTTGCTGCACCATTTAGCCAGTCGCGATTCCTCCTGGTCTCTGGTGTGGGTAGGCCAACGGCCGGTGTTGTTATAGTAATCCCTGACCAGATTGAACGATTCCTTCCAGCTTCTCCTTTTGTTGTATGCATACCAGTTGAATCCAATGTCATCCAGCAATTTGATGCGTTCTTTATTCTGTTTGGTCTTAGGTGTGTTTTTCCGGGTAATTTTTTGAGCCGCACACCAATTGGACAACTTGATCTCTAACGGGTCCGAAGCACTGCTGGAAGGCCAGCGTTGTTCTTTTTCCCAGAAGATTTTCAGGTTATTATAATTATCCTGCCACCGTTCCGTATTTTTCCGGATCTTGTCTGCGTCGATTCTGTCGATTAATTCAATCTGTTTTCCAGTAAGTTTTTCCGGAGAATGGTTTCTGAGGTACCTGCATCTGCTAATCCATAGGCCCAAACTGCGTTCCTTTACCTCTTTCGCCGTAGGCACAGGCCATTTGTTATGTTTATCGTAAAAGACAATAATAGCACGCAAGTTGCCGTTTCTTTTTTTCTTTCTTTTATTCATATACTTACTACTCTGGATCTTCTTTGTCTGTTATGTATGCTCAAAGATATTCAAATATTTGATTTTTAATAATATCATTTTGACAGAATGTTATTTTATCCCTGTTTTCTATGCTTTTTTACAGGAATATTCACTTCTGTTTTCAAAATACCAGAATCTCGTGAAGATAAATGAATACAAAGCGCTTGTATTTTATCCGTTATGATGTTATTTTGATTCGCATTATATTTTGTCAACCAGCATCAAAAAGGCTTTCTTTTAGTTCTTATTTTTAGTCTGATTTCTACTTTTCATCCTTTTAGGGAGATTGTTAAAAAAATCATCCGTATGATTTCATAAATTCATCCGCACAGTTTGCACAAAACTTCCGTATGTTTTCCCTCGAACATACGGAAGAATCGAAAAAACATCCGGTTGATTTTCGGCATTGCCTTTGAAAACCTCCCGAAATTTCCCTTATTTTACTTCTAAGCAACCAAAACTCCTATTTGTGGTTAGTAAAGAATCGAAAATTCTGACATTTGGAGAGTATAATCACTAAAAAAACAACAGAAATGAAAGCGAGAAAAAAGAAAGAAACGTTGCTGCTGGATGACTTTTTCCGACAGCAGATCGCACATTTGGATGAGAACGAGAACCATTTTACCGCCGCCAACTACCGGAATGCCCGGCAGTCGGTCCGCCGGTTTGTCGGTGAGGAATCCGGCTGTTTTCCTCTGAAAGAGGTGATCGGACAGTGGGTTTCTGATTATGTCGTATATATGCAGGATACGGACAAGCTGTCCGCCAGCAGCGCCGACTGCTATTACCGCATCCTGCGTGCTGTCTATAATAAAGCCGTCAAACAGTCCCGGGTGGAAGAGGCGGAAGAATATCCCTTCAAAAGTATCAACATCGCAGTACCGTCGACATTGAAGCGTGCCCTGTCGGAGATAGAGGTCTGCCGCCTGCGCGATGCGAAGCTGACGGGCGAGAAAGCCCGTGCCCGCGATGTCTTTATGTTCCTTTTCTATGCCCGTGGAATGTGCTTCGTCGATCTTTTCAAATTAAAGAAAAGTGACCTGTACGGCGGGTATATCAATTACAGCCGCAGTAAGACTGCTATGCCTGCGTGTAAAGATCATCCCCGAACTGCGCGAGCTGATCGGCCGTTACGATGAGGAAGACAGCCCGTACCTTTTCCCCTTCCTGCACCGTAACCGGTACCATAAAGAAAAGGAAGTGGCGGAACAAAGCGCCCTGAAACGGGTCAACCGTTAGCTGGAAGAAATAGGGAAAGCGCTGGATTTTCCTTTCCCCCTGACCACTTATGTGGCGCGCTATACCTGGGCGACGCTGGTGGAATCCAGCGGAACGGCAACGGCCATCATCAGCCAGGCGTTGGGCCACAGTTCGGAAAGGGTGACACGTATCTATATGAAAGGAATGCCCTCGCATGTGATCGACGAGACGAATGAAGAGATGCTGAATGTATTGATCCGGTATAATTCAAAGAAAGGAAAGGGCAAAAATAAAAAATGTCTGATTCCTTGCAAGAATCGGACATCTCAATGTTCTGTTAAGAATAACCCATGAAAAACACGGGGTATCTGCCTGCAAATGTACATGTTATTCTACAATAAACAAGGAAAATGTAAAAAAATAAAAAACATTATAACCTAATCGGAATAAAAACGGTTCTCCAACCGGTCTATCCTCACAAATAGTTCTTCTCTAAAATGCTGTAATTCAGCGAATACTCTTTCTTCGGAAGGAGATGTCCGATTCTTGCAAGGAATCCGACATCCTGTATGGGGAAATGAGAATGAAAAGATCGGAAAAAAGAAGAAAATTCCAGTTACGGGTCATGTTTTTAGTCTTGTTGCTGCTATTGTTGCCATACGGTTCGTACGGTCAACAGATAGGGATAGGGACGAATGTGTCGTGGTGGCTGACTTCGACGCCGAATGCGGAAGTTGAATTTATGTTGTCTAAAAGGCTGACTTTGAACGTGTCAGGCAGTTACAACTCCTGGACATTCTTTCCTGAAGGGATGACCCTGCGGCATTATCTGGTGCAGCCTGAACTTCGTTACTGGCCCTGCAAAAGTTTTGAGGGGCACTTCTTCGGCGTGCATGGACATTACGGTCATTACAATATCGGGCAGGTACCGTTTATCGCGGGTTTGAAGGATTATACCTACCGGGGGGAACTGTATGGTGGCGGTTTTTCATATGGCTATCACTTTGCTATTGGCGGACGGTGGGGATTGGAGTTGTCGCTGGGAGTAGGGTATGCTTACCAGGAATACAATAAGTATGTATGTACGGAATGTGCGGAGCTGGTAGGGAGGTATAAACGGCATTTTGTGGGGCCGACACGGTTGGGAGTGACATTTATTTATTTGATACGCTGAGAGATGGAAAAGTTGTTTTATACGCGGGGATATGACACACCCCCTACCCCCTCTCCAGAGGGGAAGGGTTACTTTCGGACACTGTTATCCGGTGTTGGTCAGGTAGTTAGTGACCGGAGTATCTTCCTCCCCTCTGGAGAGGGGGCAGGGGGTGTGTTATCTTTCCTCCTTCTCGCCTGCCTTTTCCTTTTCTCCCAGTCGGTCTTTTCCCAGACCGGGAACATTCTTTTTACTCCTGAGACTCTTGTTATCCATGATGACAGCGTCCGTATAGGAATGAACATAATTGTCCGGAATATCCAAATCCCAACGGACCATTCTTTGACGTTGATCCCCTATTTTCAGAGAGACAATAAGCATGTCTCCCTTCCTCCGGTAATCCTTTCCGGCCGTCAGCGTTCCCGTTTCGACCGGCGCGAAGAACTGATTGCCCCACATTCTTTTAAAGAAAAAACCTATATACGGCTTATCGGAATAAAGGAAAAAGATACTTATACTATACATTAATAATATAAGCCTCCCTTATGCCGGTTGGATGCGTCACGCTTCCCTCTGTCTAAAACAGGTGGAAAGGGATTGTTGTAAGGAAACCCTTTTGTCCGATACTCTTTTGACAAAAGACATAAACCTGCCCGATCCCTGTACGGGGCTGGAAGAGAAAGGAGGCGAGTCATGAGACTACTGAACCTTTTCTTCCCGGTCCTCCTCACGCTTGCCGGTTGCAATATCGACGGCGAACTGGCCCCTGCTGAAATCGGCAAAACAACGTTAGAAGAAATTCAACTGTATTCAGGGACTCCGTCCAATACCGGCTGTTTTTTCTACGGGTACCGTTCTTTTTCGGTCGCCCCTTCCGGAGTTACCCGGGGACGTATCGACTTATTGCATGCTTATTTACGGTTACATGTGACAGTCCGGTGGGATGCCAGTGTTCCGGCCAGTACAAACAATTTGCGTATGACGCTGGCCGGACATTACCCGGTCTACCGTTTTTTGCCGAAGCATACATCGGTTAGTCCGGCCGGACAGGAGATTCATATTCCTTCCCGGCCGGAGGAATGCCAGCCGGGAAGGCGTTCGATAGATGTGGAAATGGATATATCCCGCCAGGTGAATGGCGAAATCATTGGTTTCCGCCTGCATAATGGGGACCATCCGGTCTTCTGCCTGTTAGCCGATGATAAAGCGCTGATACGTGAAATAGACCTGTACCGTTTTTTTCATACGATGCAGATCGAACTGAGCGGCAATATCTGTCAGGAGTTTGATTTGCAGTTGGTGGTAGATAAGAAAGGGAATGTGAACGTCTCGCTGGCCTATGTGGGTGACTGGATAGACGGGGGTGTCTTGGGAGAAGGAAACTGATACAATAAAACAGCAGTCGGTTGTACTGCCCGGTATAAATTCTAAATAATAACATTATGAAGAAATAATACTTCGTTAAATTTATAACTAATCCGTTGAGAACAAATAAGTTAATTGATAAAATTTAGTACAATAAAATAGGTCAAGTGGCTGATTTTCATTACCTTTAATGGTATCCTACCACACA
>NZ_JAMOKT010000102.1:0-15289 GCF_023656795.1 Parabacteroides caeci | reverse complement strand
GAGCGTCTAAAGTAAGAGCTACCAAAGGGCTGTTGGTACACTCCTTTGGAAAATTGGCAATTGCTCTACTTTCTTATGTTAATTTTTAATCTTTGAATCAGGTCGCCAACTCCTGATTCGCATAAATAATATATGAATATAGCAATTGTAGGGACTGGATATGTAGGACTAGTCTCTGGAGCTTGTTTTTCAGAGATGGGAATTGATGTCACATGTGTAGACATTGATGAAAACAAAATAGCGAAGTTACTAAATGGTGAGATGCCTATCTATGAACCGGGCTTGGATGATTTGGTCGCACGTAATGTAAAGGCAGGCCGTCTTCATTTTACAACAAATTTGACATCCTGTTTGGATAAGGTAGAAGTAGTCTTTAGTGCGGTAGGAACACCTCCGGACGAAGATGGAAGTGCAGACTTGAAGTATGTGTTGGAAGTTGCCCGCACAGTTGGACGTCATATAAAAAAACATGTTGTATTAGTCACGAAGAGCACTGTACCTGTTGGTACAGCAAAAAAAGTTCGTGCAGCGGTGCAGGAAGAGTTGGATAAACGTGGGGTTGATATAGAATTTGATGTTGCTTCTAATCCTGAATTCTTGAAAGAGGGAGCAGCTATAAAAGATTTTATGACACCAGATCGTGTGGTAGTAGGTGTAGAAAGCGAACGGGCAAAGAAAATGATGGAGAAATTATATCGTCCTTTCACACTAAATGGCTATCCCATCCTGATCATGGATGTTCCTTCTGCTGAAATGACCAAATATGCCGCCAATGCCATGCTGGCAACCCGTATCAGTTTCATGAACGATATAGCTAATCTCTGCGAACGTGTTGGAGCGAATGTAGACCATGTGCGTAAAGGCATGGGTACGGATTCCCGTATCGGCAGCCGTTTTTTGTATGCAGGTTGTGGATATGGAGGTTCTTGCTTTCCCAAGGATGTGAAAGCCTTGGTACATACAGGAATAGAAAACGGATACCACATGCGTGTTATAGAAGCTGTGGAAGCCGTAAACGAAGAGCAAAAGAATATTGTGTTTGATAAATTGAATAGGGCTTTTAATGGAGATCTGAAAGGAAAGACTATTGCTATGTGGGGATTGTCTTTTAAACCTGAAACAGACGATATGCGTGAAGCCCCGGCCTTGGTTGTTATTGATAAACTACTGAAAGCAGGTGCTGTGATTAATGTATTCGATCCTATAGCCATGGATGAAACAAAGCGCAGGATAGGCAATGTAGTTACCTATTGTAAAGATATGTATGAAGCAGTGATTGATGCAGATGCTATTGCTTTGATGACGGAATGGAAACAATTCCGTATGCCCAGTTGGGCGATCATCCGTAAAGCCATGAAGAATCATGTGGTGGTGGATGGACGAAACATCTACGATGGCGAGGAATTGAAAGAGTTAGGTTTCACTTATTCGAGGATCGGACAAAAATGAAACGGATATTAGTAACGGGTGGAGCCGGTTTTCTCGGCTCCCATCTATGCGAACGCTTGGTGAAAGAAGGTAATGACGTGATTTGCCTGGATAATTATTTCACCGGCAGTAAGGAAAATATTCGTCACCTGTTGCAGTATGACAACTTTGAGTTGGTTCGTCACGATGTAACTTCTCCTTATTATGCCGAGGTCGATGAGATTTATAACTTGGCTTGTCCTGCTTCGCCTCCCCATTATCAATATAATGCCATCAAAACAATGAAAACCTCCATTTACGGAGCCATGAATATGTTGGGGTTGGCAAAACGGACCAAGGCGAAGATTCTCCAGGCATCGACCAGTGAAGTGTATGGAGATCCGGCCATTCATCCGCAGATAGAGTCTTATTGGGGAAATGTGAACCCGATCGGTATCCGTAGCTGTTATGATGAAGGCAAACGCGCAGCCGAGACTTTGTTTATGGATTATCATCGTCAGAACGGTGTACGGATTAAAATCATCCGCATCTTCAATACCTACGGACCGAGAATGAATTCGAACGACGGACGTGTCGTTTCCAATTTTATTGTACAGGCGTTAAAAGGGGAAGATATCACAATCTATGGGGATGGAACTCAAACCAGAAGCTTCCAATACGTAGACGATTTGATTGAAGCCATGATTCGAATGATGGCTACCGGTGATGACTTCATCGGTCCTGTCAATACAGGAAACCCAGGAGAGTTCACCATGCTGGAACTGGCAGAGAAGGTGATAGAGTTGACAAATTCGAAATCAAAGATTGTCTATTGCCCGTTACCGGGTGACGATCCGAAACAGAGAAAACCGGATATTACATTGGCGAAAGAGAAATTGGATTGGGAACCTAAAATTCCTTTGGAAGAAGGGTTAAAGAAAACGATTGCTTATTTTATCAAATTACATGAGTGATTCTGTAAAGCATCAAGCCGTAAAAGGCGTGATGTGGAGTGCTATTGAACGGTTTTCCGTACAAGGAATACAGTTCGTGCTGACTATTATCATAGCCCGTTTGATATTACCCTCTGAATACGGCTTGATTGCCATGCTAAGTATTTTTTTGGCGATTGCGCAAACGTTCGTAGATAGCGGTTTCTCGAACGCCTTAATTCAGAAGAAAGATCGGACAGAAGTGGACTTTTCTACGGTATTCTATTTCAATATTCTAATATCATTAGTTGTTTACGGGGTACTATTTATTACTGCTCCCTATATTGCTTCATTTTATGGAGAGCCAGAGCTTGTTGCCGTAACAAGAGGAATTGGGGTAAATATTATCTTAAACTCATTTATATTAGTGCAACGTACCCGAATACTCATCGCTTCCGATTTCCGAACCTTGGCAAAGGTTTCTTTGATTGCTGTTATTACTAGCGGTTCAATTGGAGTTTGTTTAGCTTGGTTAGGGTATGGGGTATGGGCATTGGTGATACAATCATTAAGTAACACTTTCTTGAATGTGATCTTACTTTGGAAATTTGTGGCATGGATTCCTAAAAGGACCTTTTCCATTGATTCTTTTCGCAGGTTGTTTACTTTTGGGTCAAAATTATTGATAGGAGGATTGTTGCATACAATTTATTTGAACCTATATACCTTGGTTATTGGACATTTTTTCAATTCTACCCAAGTAGGATATTTCAATAGATCACAAACTTTCGCTGTATTTCCGGCTACAAGCTTGACTGAAATTGTGAATCGCACCATGTATCCAATTTTATGTAAATTGCAAAACGACGAGGAAGCTTTGATTCACACATTCTTTAATTATCTTCGTGCCACGATATTTATCGTGTTTCCGTTAATGATAAGTTTGACTATCTTATCAGAAAGTTTGATAGAAGTCATCCTTACCGAGAAATGGTTACCTGCCGCACCATTGATGTCCATTTTGTGTATGGCATATATGTGGTATCCTGTCATGCTATTCAATTGGCAATTGCTGAATGTAAAAGGGCGTAGTGATCTTTCCTTGAAGGCTGAAATCGTAAAAAAAGTGGGAGCTTTCTTAATTCTTACCGTTTCCATCCCATGGGGTATGAATGTTATTTGCTGGGGATTATTGGTATATAACTTATTCGATCTAATTACCATTTCCTTTTTCGTAAAGAAAATATATTCATTTGATTTACGAAAAGAACTTATAATACTCTTTCCTGTAGGGATAAGTTCCTTATTGATGGGGTTATGTATATATATTTCTTTACAGTTTTTTTCTATTCCGATGCTAAGATTAGCAAGCGGCATCATAGTAGGAATGCTCTCTTATTCATTTTTCTGTTACCTTTTCAAATTGAAAGAGTTTGATTTTATAAAACAAATTATTAAAAAAGTATGATACATATAGCATGTTGTACAGATGACGCATACACAGAACCTTGCGGAATATTGATGATTTCTATTTGTGAGAATAAAGGGAATGAGTCAATTCATTTTCATATTTTAACAAACACTATTTTGTCCTCAAATGAGAAAATCTTACGAGACATTGCAAAGCGATATGGACAGGTCATTAGTATATATAAAGTTAATGAAAATAATTTAAAGAATTGTCCAATACAGAAAAATGATCGTGTTAGTATTGTTGCTTATTTCAGAATCCTTTTACCTGTAATTCTTCCGGAATCTATCCGAAAAATTTTGTATTTGGACTGTGACATATTAGTTCTTAAAGAATTGGATCATTTATGGAATACAAATATAGAACATCACTCTGCTGGTGTAGTAATGGATCAGCAAGATAGTGATATTCGAAAATTTAATAACCTAGAATATGAGATGACGCTAGGTTATTTTAATTCAGGTGTTATGTTGATTAATTTGGATTATTGGAGAATAAACAATATTACAACAGAAGTTTTGGAATATATAAACAATAATCCTGAGAAACTTAAATGTTGGGATCAAGATGCGTTAAATTATGTCTTAAAAGAAACAAAACTTAATTTACCTCTTTGTTTTAATGTCCAAGATGGATTTTATTGGAAAGATCCGTTTGTGGCAAGAAAATACTGGAAAGAAATGTACGAGGCTACAGAAAATCCAGTAATACTTCATTTCTGCTGCGCAATTAAGCCATGGCATAAAGAAAGTTCTCATCCAAAAAGGTTATTATATAGCAAATATAAATCTTTAAGTCCATGGAAAGATAAGAAGATAGGACATGTCAATCTTAAAAGAAGAATAAAAATAGTTATCACAAATTTGTTGATTAAATTGGGCTTCAAAACTAATAGTTCATTATATAGAGACTTGAAAATGAATATGTAAATATTTGGATGTTTTCTATTTTCCAAAGAAGAGTTAATATTACACAAAAGAACAATGGCTTGTAATAAAATGAATGATTCTATACTCTCTTTCTAAAGTAGCGATTTTATGGAATATTTTTAACGAATTGACGATTGAATCCTAATCAGTAAAAACAAACTACAGATGGCTAAAATATTAATTATCGCCACAGTATTACAGCCTCCTATTAATGCAGGAAGCAAGGCCTGTATTGCAGGTTATTGTAAATTATTAAAAGAGCAAGGACATGAATTATATTATCTATACCTAGGTAAAGCTCCTACGGAAGATATAAAGGCAGCAAAAGAATATTGGAATAATCATTTTTTTCAATATGAATATTCATTTATTTTAAGAGTAGCTAATTATATTTCAAGACTTTTTTATCACAATAAATTGAAAAAGAATTATAACATAGGATATTTCTGTCCTCGATGGGGAGGTGGTCGTAGAATAAAACAGGTTTTACAACATACAGGATGCGATTACGTTATTTTCAATTATATTTGGCTTTCACCATTATTTAAATATGCAAGTAATGTAAAAAAAATTTTATTTACGCATGATTGTTTTTCAAACAAATCAGAAAGAATACAAGAAGATAAGTATTCGCTAACTCCCAATCAAGAAAGTCGTGCTTTATCAAAATGTGATATTATTTTGGCAATACAAGAAAAAGAATCTCATGTTTTTGAAGTTCTTGCTCCACACAAGAATATTTATACTGTATATATGCCAATAGAGTACAAGCATACAGCCATAACGAAAAAAAAGAATATTTTATTTTTTTCTGGTGATAGTGATTTAAATAGAAATGGAATAAGAAGATTTATTAAAAATGTATTTATTCCTTTGAATGAAGAAAATCCTGATATTTCCTTAATAATTGGAGGAGGAATATGTCAGGCATTACAACAAACATACCATCATAATAAGATCCACTTCATAGGATTCGTTGATAATCCCATGGAGTTTTATAAACTTGGTGATATTGTTGTAAACCCAGTATATCAAGGAACAGGATTAAAAATCAAAACTTTGGAAGGTATAGCGTTTGGGAAATATCTTGTAGTTGATCCTCATAGTATAGAAGGATTATATGATACCAAACACGTTCCTGTTGTAGTAGCACCTTCAAAAGAAATATATATTGACACATTAAAAAGCGCTTTGTCAAATACAGCTAATCTTGAGATACAAAAGATAAAATGTGAGAATTATATTAATCGTATGAATCAGTTTATAAAAGAACAGTATAAAGAAATTTTTAGATAAAAATGAAACCTATATTTATAGCAGGTCCTTGCGTGATTGAAAATATGGACATATTGGATGAAGTCGCAAAAGAGATTGTGAGACTTAATAAAAAGTATGATTTGGATATTATATTCAAATCATCTTTTGACAAAGCAAATAGAACCTCAATAAGTTCATATCGTGGTCCAGGAATGAAGAAGGGTTTACAGATGCTTGAAGATATTAAATCTAAATATGAACTAAAAATATTAACAGATATTCATGAGTCATATCAAGCAGAACCGGTAGGAGAAGTAGTGGATGTATTACAAATTCCGTCCTTTTTGTGTCGGCAAACAGATTTACTCGTTTCGGCTGCAAAAAACGGTAAAATAGTTAATATAAAAAAAGCTCAATTCCTTTCCGGTGATGATATGAGATATCCCGTTCAAAAAGTTAAAGAATCTGGAAATGCTCAGGTTTGGCTTACGGAAAGAGGAAATATATATGGATACAATAATCTTGCTGTGGATTTTCGAAATCTTGTTGACATGAGAAAATATGCAGAAACGGTAATAATGGATTGTACTCACTCTGTTCAACGGCCGGGAGCAGCAGGAGGTAAGACAGGAGGTAATCGTGAATTTATTCCGGCTATGGCATTGGCAGCAAAAGCATTTGGAGCTAACGGATATTTTTTCGAAGTTCACCCTGATCCTGATAAGGCACTTAGTGATGGTCCTAATATGTTATTTTTATCAAATTTGGAAAATGTAATTACTTCTATTATTTAAAATGGAAAATGTAAAAGAGTATGGAATCAAATGTATCAAAGATGAGGTACAGTCTTTATTAGAGCTAATCCCTCTTCTTGATAATAATTTTGAACAAGCAGTAAATCTGATATACCAGGCAAAAGGTCGAACTATTATTACAGGAGTAGGAAAATCTGGCCATATTGGAGCTAAAATAGCCGCTACTTTTGCAAGTACTGGAACCCCAAGTTTTTATGTTAATCCTCTCGATGCTTATCATGGTGATTTGGGGATGTTCACATCAGAAGATGTTGTAATTGCAATATCATATTCTGGCAACACTGATGAATTACTTCGTTTCATTCCAATATTATTGAAACGTAACATCCCTATAATTGGAATATCTGGAAATCCGAACTCCCTGCTTGGACAATATTCTACTTGTCATCTTAATGTAGCTGTAAAGCGTGAAGCTTGTCCATTAAATCTTGCCCCTACATCTTCAACTACTGCAACTCTTGTGATGGGAGATGCATTAGCCTGTGCACTTATGAAAGTGCGTAACTTTAAGGCTGAAGATTTTGCAAAATTTCATCCAGGAGGGTCATTGGGGAGACGATTGTTATCGAAAGTAAAAGATATGATGGTTACAGATAATTTACCTACGGTTTGTATGGAGGACAAAATAAGTGAAACGATTCTAAAAATAAGTGCAGCAAAACTAGGATTGGCGGTCGTGATTGATGCAACTAATAAGGTGGTAGGGATAGTAACGGATGGTGATGTACGTCGAGCTATGCAACAACATCAAACTAACTTTTTTAAATTGTTAGTAAGCGACATAGCAAATAAACATCCCAAAACTATAAATCAAGATGCTAAATTGACTGAAGCTGAAGATGTAATATATGGTGGTCGTATCCATTCACTTATAGTAGTTAATAATGAAAATGAGTTAATGGGTGTGATAGATTCTGTTAGTTGTGTACCTAAAATTAATTGATAAATAATGAAAACTGTAGCATTTGTTCCGATAAGACTTAATAGTAAAAGAGTCGTTGGTAAAAACTTAAAAATGTTAGGTGGAAAACCTCTGTTAAGATATATCTTAGATACACTTTGTGATGTTAAAAACATAGATGAAGTATGGGTTTATTCCAGTTCTGATGAAATTTTAAAATATTTACCTAACGGGGTGAAATGGTTAAAACGTTCAGAAAAGCTGGATGATGATTTAACTTTGGGTAAAGAAATTTACCAATCTTTTATCGAAGCAATTAATGCAGATATATATATACTAGCCCATACAACCTCGCCTTTTATCAAATCATCCACAATAGAGAATGCAGTAGAAAAAGTTATAAGTGAAGTGTATGATTCTGCTTTTAGTGTAGAAAAAATTCAAACATTCGCATGGTATAAGGATCATCCGTTAAACTATGAGTTATCTGAGGTACCTCGAACACAACTCATAGAACCAGTATATATTGAAACAAGTGCATTTTTTATTTTTAAAAAGAATATTTGGACAGAGTTTCACCAAAGAATAGGATTTAAGCCCTATATGGCTATTGTTGATAAGATTGAGGGAGTAGATATTGACTGGCCTGAGGATTTTGAGTTTGCAGAACAAATAATAAAAACTAAACAATAATAGAATGAAACATGTATTTCTAATACATTCTCATACAGTATTTCTAACAGCTATAGGAGTTATAAGGCGATTATCTTTAAAAGTAGATGATATTATTTTTGTCTATTTTAGAAATTATAATAATAGTATTATTCCTATTTCTTATCTCATTATTAGGCTTGATGAAGAATATGATATCTCCAATCACCTTTCTGCATTTAAGTTTTATCAATGGAAAAAATTGATAAGACGTATAGATAATGTGATTAATACTAAAATAAAAGATGAATATATCTTGTATACGCCTCATGCAGGATCTCATTTTTTTCAGACGTTTATTACACATCCTAATTGCACTCAATTTAATTATACACAAGAAGGAGCATTAGCTTTTGATAATCTTCTTTCGGATAGAATTTCTTTTAAAAGTTTGATTTATAATTTATTCAATATCATAATTTTCCCATTAAACCAGAAAAGAATATGGTGTAGTTATAAATGGACATTAAAAAAAGACATAGCAATAGATAAAAAAACTCCAAGTTGTTTTGCTATAACTGAAAAGATATTTGAAAAGCTTCTTTATGCCACAATTATTGTTGAATGGCCAAAGATTAATCCTGAATATATAATAGATAACAAGTTCCCTATTTTTGTATTTGAATCTTCTGTCGAACAAGGGATAGTAGAAAAAGAGAAATACTTTTTATGTATTCGGCAATTAATAGAAACGAAGGCGGAACAAAAGAACTATTTAAAGTTTCATCCTTATCAGTCAACTACCAATAAAAAAGATATTGTTGATTTATTTAAGGAATATAATCTTGATATAGAAATTCTTCCAGATTCAATTCCATTTGAATTATTCTTGACATTCTATAATAATTTAAAGGTTATCGGATTCCGTAGCTCACTCTTAGTATATGCGCAACAATTAGGTCACAAAACTTTTAGCAAGGAGCCTGATTTAATAAAAATGTCACGTAGATATCGTGCAATAAGAAAAGAAATGAATGAAATATAATGACTAAATATCTTCACTTTTTTACTTTTAGTCTGTTTAGTATTTACTTTGTTCTGATCATTTATTTAATCAATAATGGAAACCATACAGACTTTGATTTTTCAGTATATTATGTTGTATTAAGTATATTGTCTTTAGGTATTATTTGGCAAAATAATAAAAATAAATTGAGTTTATTTTTATTATTCATATTAACATTCAATTTATTTATAGGAGCAAGGTTCTATATCTATTTATTTGACTCTACATTAAATCCTTTTGAACCGACATTTTTTTTTGACTATAACATCTCTTATATAAGAAAAATATCATTGATGGAATACGTATACAGTTATATGTATTTTATTACATTTAGTAATTATATATTTTGTCGTATTAAACTTAGATGTCCTTTGGGAAATAATATTAAAGGGCTTTCTACTTATGAAATAAGTACACTAAACAAAATTCTATTTCCTATACTTTGTATTTCATTATTATATATTGCAACCACTGAAACATTATATTCTTTAAAAAATGGATATGCTTTTGTTGAGACAACTGTAACAGACAATCAATATTCTGTTTCAATAATAAACAAATTTGCTCCTATGCTATTGATAATTATGATAGGACTTGTTTTTGTCTATGTTCCACAATATACAAAGAAATACTTGATTCTATATTTTATTTATGCAATTTGCGTGATAATTGGTGGAGCAAGAGCAACATTCGGCTCTGTCTTATTAATTTGTATATGGTTGTATTCTTTGCGGCATAAAATATCTTTGATAAAAGTGTTTCTTACAGGAACTATAGGTTTATGTACATTGTTATTACTTTTTTCAATTTCTTCTCGTGGAGCTGGACTTGATAATTTTAAACTAAAAGACGGATTGGTTGTATTTGGATATACTCAAGGGATTTCCCTTATGGTTTTTGATGCATGCCGCTTATTAGATAATTATCCACTAATAGCACGTATGCAAAATTTTATTCCCGGATTAGCTTTTACAGTGGCCAAATTTACTGAACTTTTTCCACAAGATGCTACCATGCAAGGGTATTTATGTTATTATTTAAATGCAAACCTGTATGCCAATGGCTTGGGACTTGGTTGGACAACTCTATCAGATCTTTATGTGTACTCAAAAGGAAATATTATCGTATTTTCTATTTTATCTTTTCTTCTTGGATGCATAATAACCACATTGGAGGTTTGGGCTATGAAGAGTAAATTCAGTTTATTTCTCCTTATAACTTTAGCTCCTGGATTATTAATGATATCGAGAGGACCACTAGCTATGTTATTTATTCAACCATATTATTCGATTGGATTCGTTGTATTATCTATATTCTTGTTTAAAGCGCTAAAAATATTTATACACAATCATAATTAATATATTATCTTTTTACTGATAATATATTAATTCACTACAGTAATCAAAATTAAACATTTACAATTCATTTTATCATTTTGTAGATTTAAATAGATATTCTATATGAAATTATTAATAAATACATCTACATTAAGTGGAACAGGAGTTACTCAAGTAGCGGTTTCTTTCATAATGGAATGTATAAAAATTCCTCACAATGAGTACCATGTGTTTTTGAGTCCTTCAGTTGCAAAACAATTAGATCAAACTAAATTTCCTTCTAACTTCTTCTTTTATTTAATAGAATCACATCCCATCTATGGAATGAAAGGTTTCTTTACTCGTAGAAGAATAAAGAAATTATGTCAGAAAATAGCACCAGATTGTGTGTTTTCTGTGTTTGGTCCCTCATGTTGGTCACCATCTGTTCCTCATTTGCAAGGATATGCTTATCCTTATTGCATATATCCTGAATCTCCCATATTTACTTTGCTTACCCTAAAAGAAAAGATACTTATAGCTATTCATAAAAAAATATATTGTTACTTTCTTAAACGTAATGGGAAATATTTTGTGTGTGAAACTTCAAGCGTATCCAATCGTTTACATTTATTACTAAATATACCAAAAGCAAATGTATTTACTGTTACTAATACTTGTAATACTGTATTTCAATCTCCTCTTTCAAATAAAAGAGTTTTGCCTCTGAATACAGATGATGAATTTAGATTTCTTTCTTTATGTTCTTTTATGAAGCATAAAAATCTGGAAATATTGAATAGAGTGATACCTCTTTTACAGAAAAGATCCTTGAGGAAGATACGTTTTGTTTTAACTGTTGATGAAGTATTGTTTACTCAGAAAATAAGTGATGAAGTAAAAGAATGTATTATTAATGTGGGAAAAGTTGATATTGTAACGTGCCCTTATCTTTATCGGGAAACAGATGCCCTATTCTTACCTACGTTACTAGAATGTTTTTCTGCAAATTACCCGGAAGCAATGATGATGGAACGTCCTATTCTAACGTCTAATTTATCATTCGCAACAGAAGTATGTGGTGATGCTGCATTATATTTTAATCCAATGGATCCAAATGATATTTGCGAGAAAATTTTAATGGTAGTGAATTCTGTAAGTTTACGAC
This sequence comes from Parabacteroides caeci, assembly GCF_023656795.1. Lineage (NCBI taxonomy): Bacteria > Pseudomonadati > Bacteroidota > Bacteroidia > Bacteroidales > Tannerellaceae > Parabacteroides > Parabacteroides caeci. Next base: position 3,376 of record NZ_JAMOKT010000102.1, on the reverse strand, counting down.
AAAAACTAATAGAAAATGGACGCAAACAATTAACTTCATTTGATTCTTCTTTTGAACGTGCACAAAAATACATAGATTGTTGCACAAAAATAATTCAACATGAAAAATTAGATAACTTTCAAACAATAATTACTTAATGATTCAATATTAAAAAAACAGTATTCAAAATACCTCATAACATTTGTAAGAAAAGATATAAAAAATGATAACAGCATCAATTGTAACATTTCATACATCTCATACAGATTTAAATAGACTTTTAGATTGTGTAATAAAATCGCCAATCGAAATATTATTTATTGTAGATAATTCATCTAATGATGAACTCCGAAATTTTGTCGGTGATAATATTCACATCTGTTATATTCATAGTTTAAATGTTGGCTATGGGAAAGGACATAATATAGCTATTAAAAGAGCGATAGAATTGGGAGCAAACTATCATGTTGTTATTAATCCTGATATTTATTGGAATGATAAAGTTATTGAATCATTGTGTAAATTCATGAACGCCCAACCAAATGTTGGATTGGTTATGCCTAAAATATTATATCCATCAGGAGAATTACAGTATTTATGTAAATTACTACCCACCCCTATGGATTTGATTTTCAGGAGATTTATACCAATAAAATCTTTTCAGAATCGCCGTAACTATTATTATGAACTCCGTTGGGCTGACTATAATCAGGTGATGGAAATACCTTCGCTATCGGGATGTTTTATGTTTATGCGCTGTTCTATCTTGAAATCTGTTGGAGGTTTTGACGAACGTTATTTTATGTATGCAGAAGATTTGGATTTATGTAGGAGAATTGGTGAAATTTCAAAGACAATGTTCTACCCTATGGTAACTGTAGTTCATGAATATAAAAAAGGTTCATACAAAAACAAAAAATTATTGAAATATCACATAATATCAGTCATTAAATATTTTAATAAGTGGGGATGGCTATTTGACTCAAAACGGAAAAACAAAAATAATACGTGTATTAAAAGTATCCAATTTTGTAAGCAGTCAAAAAATGGCTATTGATTGAAAGTTCTATCTTCGCCGCGAATAATTTTTTATAATCATGTATAGCAGTGAAGATCTTGAAAGATTTTACTTTCAGTACCAGATCGAAACTTTGCCTCATGGAGAATCTCTCCAATCGTTTTGTGTTAAGAAATTAACCGTAAGCTCTGTCCGCGTAAAAAAATTCTGTGCCACAACACAGTTTGATGCAACCAAAGTACAGGAGTCCGGATTCAAAGCTCCTTATACCTTGGGAGAAGGGTTAGCACGGACGTTAGAGTTTGAATTTATTCATGATGCTTCTGAAGGAATTACTTTTAAAAGTGAATAAGTTGACTCTTGTTTCAAAAGGAAGCAATAATTGTTACAGTTGATGATTTTTTACTTTCCGACCAAGGTGTGATTTTAATGGATATTGTTTATATGAAGGTTATAGCAGTGGACGAAAGTGTTAAAAATCTGGATAAACATACAGGTGAATCATTACTTATTAATTATCCAGAAATCTCGTGAAATTTTCTAAAAACACATTACATAACTGGCTTAAGAAATGCAAAGAATATATAGATGAGCTGGTTTGTGTATTGAAGTCTATAGCCTTGGAAAAGGATTCGATTGTGAACTGCGATGAGGCCCAAAATCACTTTGGCTACCAGCCAATGTTAAATTCAAAACCAGTTAATTAACAAAACTCACTTTAGGGCACTGAAAGGTGCCCTTCTAAAGGGGTATACCCTAAATTGAGTATTTACTTTATAGAGTCAAAATGAATAAAATTACTTTTATTACATATCATAACTGGGAAACAAAACGTCACGGTGGTTTTCATGCGTTTGCAGAATATACATGTCGGTTGGGTATAGAAACTATGTTTTTTAGTTTTAGTAGACCTTATTATATTAGATGGAAAAAAAATGAACGACTAAATTGGAAAGTTTTAAAATTTTTGAAAAAAGGATGTTGTTATGATATAGGGGGATTTCAATTGTGGAATTTTACATGGCCAACATTGGCTTTACCTGGTTTTCTGAGATCTTTTTTTACTGATAATATTAATAAGTGGTTAATGTGTCATTCTTTTACTCCATTTCGAAAAATAGTAAATAAATGGCTAAAAGATACAGACTGTTTTGTTTTTGAATCATGTGATGCCTTGTTTTTATTGGATTTAATAAGAGAATATTTCCCTAATTCATTAATTATTTACAGACCATCTGATCCAATTATTGATTTTAAGGAAGATGGATGTCTTGTTGAAGCAGAAAAAAGGATGATTTTCTTTGCTAATAAAATACTATTAGTAAATAATGAATCATTGGAACTATATAGGAATAAATTCTCGGATGTATTTAATGTATCAAAATTTTATGTGATTTCTAACGGTATATATTTATCTGCTTATCAAAAGAAGTATAATTGTCCATCTCTTTTGAAGGGAAAATTATCAGCTTTGTATATAGGTGCATCAAAGGTAGATTGGAACTTGTTGTTTCAAGCAGCTAAAGATCTCCCTTATATAACATTTGTGATAATAACTCCTAATTTTTTGAATAAAAAAGAGAAAAATCAAATAGATAAGATTCCAAACCTTGAATATATACCGGGGATATTGCCTTCAGAAGTTCCAAAATGGGTTACAAATGCGAATCTTATTTTAGAACCATTATTGAAGAATCTTTGTTTCTATGATAGAAAGTGTTTGGGGCTAACCGCTCAAAATTATAAAGCAATGGCAGCAAAAAAAACTATTGTTGCGTATATGCTTCCAACTCGTTTGTCCAAGTATGGACTAATAATAACTGATAATAAACAGGATTTTATACGAGCTGTAGCAACAAATATTAATAAGAAGGAAAAGATATATTCAATTGATATTAAAGAAAAAGATTGGAGTAAACAATGTGCATTATTTATGAGGATATTATTAGATTAGATAATAAATTGAATTTCATATTTTTTTTGATTTCAATTGTAAGCAGTCAAAAAAACAGCTATTGATTGAAAGTTCTATCTTCGCCGCGAACAAATTTTTATAATCATGTATAGCAGTGAAGATCTTGAAAGATTTTACTTTCAGTACCAGACCGAGGCTTTGCCTCATGGAGAATCTTTCCAATCGCTTTGTGTTAAAAAATTAACCGTAAGCAGAAAATAAAAACACGCAAACAGCACAATCCACATGAATCGATCCATACTGTTTGCGTGCCGGGAAGACACCGTCAGATCCATCTGTATTCCCATTCGGCATCAAAACAAGGACATGCCTTGGGTGCATGTGGGGTGAGGCGGTTATGGCCGGTGATGAGGGCTTGCGGGTAGAGCTGGCGGAGGATCGTTAGCAATTCTTCCAGCCGTTCG
>NZ_JAMOKT010000101.1:0-16713 GCF_023656795.1 Parabacteroides caeci | reverse complement strand
TGTCGTCCTGCAAGGGACGGCCGAGATAGGGAGGACGCATTTAACCCGGCTGTTGGATAACGGCTGGTTGCAGGAAGTAATGAAAGGCTGGTATATTGCGGCCAGGCCGGGAACAGAGGGGGACACGACGGTCTGGTACACCTCATTCTGGTATTTTATTGCGAAATATGCGGCCGTCCGGCTGGGGGAACAATGGTGCTTGACGGCCGACCAGTCGCTGGATCTGTATTCGGGGAAAGTTACAACCGGAAGGTTATCCATGACGACCCGGTTACGGCGTGGCGTTTTATTGGCGGCCCGGGACTTGGGGACGGTAATCTGTTCAGCCGCCCTGCTCCGGGCCTCTTCGATTTCCGCCTCTATCCGTTCCAGGTCGCCATAGTCAAAAGGGAGCTTCGGGTCTCCGTTATCGACAGGCTTGCATTTCTCACTCATCTTTCCGAACACCTTCCTCTTCAGCCATGCCAGGGAGGCGTTCAGCTCAACTATCGTACCCCGGAGCTCTTCTATGGTCCTTGCCTGGGCCGAGATGATCTCACTCTGTTTACGGTTGATATCCTGCAGCTGTTCCATTGAGGATTCCACAGCTTGTCCGGTTGCATCTTCTTTTGCCATTCAATATCTTTTTTTGATGATATAAAGATAGCGAAAAGCTATAAGAAAAACAAGCCTTCAAGCTGTTTGTTTACAACTGTTTACCAATGCTTTTTCAAATTGGAAAGCCGTCTTTGCCTGCCTTTGCTGACATCTTCATTGATGCCTTCCACCATAACGACCAGGTCACTCCAGGTCATGGGGTAAGAACGGGTGGCAGGATCATAGGCGGGTATCTTGAAGGTGCCTTCTTCAAGCAGTTTCTCGTAAAGGACCAGACCGCCCGGTTCGGCATGGAGCAATTTTAGCTTGGTCCGGAAACGGTTGTAGAAAATGAATACGTCCCCACTTCTGATGTCGCCTCCCATCCTCTCATGCACAAGGCCGCAAAGAGTGAACATACCTTTCCTCATGTCCGTATAACCGGGGCATAGGAAATATCTCATGCTGTCATTTAGGCAGAACATTGGCATTATATATTTTAGAGATCAGATTCAGGGCAGCTTCACAGCCGGAAGACCCTTTAAACTTCAACTTCAATCCGTTGGGTAATTCCAAGGATATTTCAGAGCTGTCCTTTCCTTTCAAGGGAGAGGGGACGCTAGGCTGGGGAGATGGCAGGGGAGTCTCGTGAGATATACCGGGGGATGGCGTGTCGCCATTGATTACTATGGGGACAAAGCTGTCTTTAACCCCTAAGCGGGAGGCTTCTGCCAATAACTCCCGCTCCGTTATACCGTATTTTTGTTTCCAAAGATAGAATCTACTACGGCTATAACCTTCATTCTCACAAAAATCAGCAATGGACAAACCACTCTGCTGCTGACGGAAAAGAACGGAGATAAATTTTTCTCTGCTCATCATGTGTTTACGTCGCTGCATCATAGGATATTATTTTTTTGTAGCAAAAGTAAGGAGGGAAAATGAACTGTAGAAGATGTACTTACTCAGGCGCTTACAATTATGCAGAGTTGGGAGCGAGCTGCTTTTGTCCCCCTTGATGTGTCCTTTTGTGACAGGAAGCGGAATTCTGTTTACGGGAATAACCGGATGGCGTAATCCATTGGGACGGCATACGTGAGCATGGTTCTCCCGCCGGATTCTTTTTTATTTTGACCTGTATCTATGCGTCGTAGGTCGCTTCGCTTGCTAAGTCCCAGTACTTTCCCCAACTCGGACGGCAATACCGGAGCGTTTTTTCGGGCGGAAAATTACCGCAGGGAATTTTGTGTCCCGAAAACCGAAGGCTTGAACGTGGAGGTATTCGCCCTCCGAGTTAACTTCTCTGAAGGGACTTGTCAAGTGAAGCGTGGCTTATGGCGTAATTTTATGGAAGAATATGGATTAAAGCCTGTTATAAGATATGTTTTTATAAATCAATGCATACAGAAGGTGCTTGTTCCATATAAAAAAAGTAACTTTGTCTTTTAATTAAGACCAAAATGAAGAAAGCATATACGATAGAACAGCAAATCGCCAGACTGAAATCAAACGGTATGACGTTTGACAATGAGGAGAAAGCAAAAGAAATTCTCCTTGATGTCGGTTATTACCGGCTTGGATTCTATTCTTTTCCATACGAAATAAAATTCCCATGTCTGGAACACCGTGACCATAAACTAAAGCCGGGTACAACATTCAAGAGTGTCTATGATCTTTATGAATTTGATACCAGACTCCGAAGAATACTGCTTAATGCCCTTGACCGTATCGAGGTCAATATCCGTACAAAACTTATCTATAATATATCGCTCCGGTATATTGATGACCCCTGTTGGTTTGTCAACCGCAAGTATGTAACTTCCAAATTTGTGAATGACTTTGAGGAACAGGTTTATTCCGCCTTGCGTAAAAATCCCATAATACAGCACCATCATGCAAACCATTCCGGAATATATGCTCCTGCATGGAAGACCATAGAGTTCATGACAATCGGTAATATCATAACATTATATGATTCATTGAAAGAACCGGAAGCAAAAGATCTGGTTGCCAATGCATATGGTTGTTCAAGAGGTGTTTTTTTCAATTATCTGGAAACCATCCGAGTCCTTCGCAACAAGTGTGCTCACGGGGGATGCATTTACCGTATGGATTTCCCAAAAGGCATCAAACGCTTGCCTGCTGACATTTCTGCTGATTGCAGACACAATATCAAAGGTAGCATAGATGTTGTAAGATATATGCTGGGGTGTATCTCTCAAAACCGGAAAACGGATTTGGAAAACGAGATTTATAATCTTGTCAGTTCCATTCAGACGACTGAGGCCAAGAACGTCATAGCACAAACCTCCAAACTTCACGGCTCTTTCATTTAAACTCGGAACAAACTGATAACCACTGATTATGTTGATTTTACATCAACAGAGACAGATGGCATTTAGTCTATGTTGTGTCAATAGCGACGTTTGGCTGCTCCTAAATGCCTATCAGCCACAGACATTGAAATTTCAAAGCATTTTTAAATGAAAGAGCCGTGTCCAAACTTGAATATTGAAGCCATATTATTTGGCGGCATAAAAAATAATACTTACCTTTGCAACACTGAAAGTGCCCGTGCGAGCATAGTCGTCGCATCTGCACTATAAAAAGGAAGTAGAGAAGTCCCGGTCATTACGATTGGGATTTCTTGTTTTTTATAGCTATGTATATTCCGAATAGAGTCTATATAGAATAAGGAAAAGGACTAACAGAGCTTATAATTATCAGTACTTTAAAACCTTATTCTATATAATGCCTAATCTTCATACACTCCGAAGCCGAAATATCCGGCTATGACAAAATCTTCCCCGCTTTTGTCAGCAAGCGACAGCAGGCTGTCCAAAGTATCGCAGTAGAAAAAGATTTCATCATCCATTTCCGTATCGAAGTCCAGGGCGATTCTTGTCTCCAGCGTCTCCAAAGTGTCATTCCAGCGTATGGCACATTCGAGAAAATGCGGTTCATGTCCCTTTTCAGTACGGTATTCCTGATTTTTTTCACGGATTTCCTTCTTGATTTCCTCCGGCTTCTTCCAGGAACTGTCGTCCACGATTTCAAGACTCAGCCCCTCGACAAGCAGGCAAGTGCCTTTGTCATATACCATCAGGGTACGTTTTCCCATATATTTTTTTCTCAAGTTTTCCCAATCGGGAATGTCCCATCGTTCGGTAGTCCATACTCCCCGGTAATTTTCGGGAACAGCGAGGTATTCGCTCTGTGTCATTCTTTTCATCTTTCCGTGTATTTATGGTGAAACAAAAAGAACCTTGCAGGTCTTGCAAGGCTCTCCAAATGCTGGATAGCGGTCAAACTCGTTGCAGGCGTTCCAGTCCACGCTCATTGTGTATCCTTTCGGGAAATGTGTGCCGACAAATTTTTCAATCATAGCCCGTTCCTCTTCGTTCAGGCTGCCGTCCTCTTCCGTTCCGTATTCCAGGGCATATATGGCCCATTCGGGAATGTTGTCCCATTCCGTCTTTTTCATGTGCGCTGCCATAACTTACCGTTTTATGCGGCGGAAAGCCTACAGATTATCTCCTGAAGTTCCTGTTCCCATTTTCTATCAACATTGCCGAAGGATGGATAGGTAAGCTGGTACCAGTTGTGGTAGTCGAAGAGTTTCATCCTCAGCGGATAGTAGTCGAACATTTTCCTGCCGTCCCTGAAGATGCGGATATGGTTTGTACCTACGTTCATGGACTGTAGTCCGTGTCCGTTTAGAATCTCATGGAATCTTTCCATCGGAGTGAAGTTGCTTCTGCTCATATCTTTCATTTTTTTGAGTTAGACATCTGCGGCTTGTCAAGCCGGTATTTTATTTCTTGCCTGCCTTTCTGTCCCGTGCCGGATTGCACAAGGCTTTGCGAAAAAATACCGGAGCCCCCGGGCGAGGATGATTTTTTCAGCAAACCACGGAGGGGCCCGGCCTTGCACAATCCAGCGGGCACGGGACGACCTTTGCAGGCGGAAATAAAACAGCGGTCTCCCTTTTTCTCTATTTTCAGTCATTGTTTTCTTCTCCCTCCTGCTGCGGGATGAGGTATCTCAGCTCCGGATCATTTTTTATTCTTTCCATCTCTTCTTCTATTATCTGCAACACGTCCGCCTTTATCTGCGAGTAGTTGCGGTCAATCTGCTGCTGCATGATATCGTTTCCGTCCGCGTCCCTGAACTCGTTGATGACAGGAATTTTCTTGTAGGCTTTCATTTCTTCCGATACCTTTGCGCTGTCCACGATGATGCGGGCATGGAAAATTTTCTGGTCTATCTCTTCTCCGAAATTGTCTGCCACGCTGCCAACGAATGTACCTTGCGAAAGATTGGCTATCTTGGAGGCGGGTATCAGGGAATCAAGCTGCGTGTTGATGGAAGTCGAAGTATCCTGACGGTTGATGGATATGGACTGCCGCTGCTGGAGTATCTTGCCGAACCGTTCCGACAGTGATTTTGCCGTTTCTCCTACAACTTGCCCGCTGAAGATATTGCCCACTGTATTTTGGATTACCTTTGCCTCCTTGTCTCCGTAGTCGCGTGCAAGCTGCGAGAAGTCCTGGAAGCCGAGACAGACGGCCACCTTGTTGCTTCGGGCGGTCGCAATCAGGTTGTCGATACCACGGAAATAGATGGTCGGAAGCTCGTCAATGATGATGGAACTTTTCAGTTGTCCTTTCTTGTTTACCAATTTGACGATGCGCGAATTGTACAGGCCGAGAGCCGCCGAATAGATATTCTGTCTGTCCGGATTATTGCCCACGCAGAGGATTTTTGGATGTTCGGGATTGTTCAGATCCAAAGTAAAATCATCCCCTGTCATCACCCAGTAAAGCTGTGGCGAGATCATTCGCGAAAGCGGAATTTTCGCACTTGCTATCTGGCCCTGGAGCTGGTCTTGAGCTCCGCCTTGCCATGCATCCATAAAGGGGGAAAGATAGTTTTCGAGGGACGGATAAGAGGTAAGAATCGTGAAGATATCGGCATATGGCTTGTTAAGAAATTCAATTGCATGAGGGAACGTGCAATACTTTCCGTCCTTGTAAATCCGCAAATACCAGATGATTGCGGCAAGCAGGATAATCGGTGACTCCACGAAAAAATCACCCTGTTTCTGTATCCAGGTCTTGTTCAAATTGAGCATTATGGTATAGGCACTTTCGTAGGCATCGCTGATGTCTGCCATGAATCTCGGATTGATGGGATTGCAGCGGTGGCTGCGTCTGGGGTCGTCAAAATTGATGACGTAGAATTCCGGCTTGACCTTGTAATGTTGTCTGTGCTTGAGCAGATGGTTGTAGGCTATCTCCGAGAGGTCCGGAAATTTGTAGTCGTAGATATACATGGCAAAGGATTTCTCGATCTGCTGTTTGATGTAGTTGTTCACCACGGCATAGCTCTTTCCGGAGCCGGGTGTTCCCAGTACGATAGAGGCTCGGAACGGGTTCACGATGTTGATCCAGCCGTCCCATTCCTTACCCTGATAGACAAATTTCGTGGGCAGGTTTACGGAATACTCGTTTTCCATAAGCCTTGTTTCCTGCATGAAACTTTCGTTGGCGGTGTTGAATACGTCTTCCATAAGGTTGTGCTTCAGCATACGGCTGATCCATATTCCCGACATAAGCAGGAGAATGTAGCCCGTGGTAAGCGTCAGCGTATATACGGTAGCATTCACTGTCGTACTGAACGGCAGGTCAAGCATCCACCAGTTCATGAAGAACAAGACAATGCCGCCGAGGAAGGCGGCGTATATTTTCCGCCACGTCATCTTCTGGTTCTTGACACCTTTCGTACCCAGACACGAAAGTCCCAGAAATATGAAGGCGAACACTTTCGTCACGAGCAGGTTGCTGAACAGTCCTGCCGTCTTCTGGAAGTTCAGCAGAATCCTGTCCACGACTCCAATGTTGATGCCCATATCCACGAATGCGCTGTAGCAGAACCAGTAGACATGGATTACAATAAACACGATGGAAATGGCACGCATGAACTCCATGACCTTGGCCAGTCCTCTCAAATCATCTTCTTGTTGCATAACTGTAAAAATTTTGATGGTTGGTAATTGACAATCAGGATATGCCGCGTGAACGGCGTTTCTTCTTTTTTTTGCGTTGCAGTCTGCGGGCGAGTGCCTCCTCCTGCGGGTCCGGTCCGTTGATGTCGGGACTGAATATTCCGAAAGTCTGCTCGATGGCGCTTTCCATGTTGTCGGAAAGGCTCTCCCGTGTGGAGGTATATTGTCCGGGGAATTCCGGCTCCGGAAATTCCTGCGGCCTGTTAAAAAGCTGTTCGAAGGCGTTGGCGGAAAACTCCTTGCCCAGACGGGAACCGTTATATACCTCACGGTTCCTGTGGTCTATGAAGGTCACGCCGTAGATGCGGCCTTCCTCGTTTTCCCTGAACACCACATCAATGCCCTTTTCCCCGAGCAGCCGGATGAAATCTTCCCGGTTTCCACGGCAGCCGTGCATGGCCAGCGTGACGGCATCATGGATTTTCGGCTGCCACTTCCGGTTTCTGAAGTCACGGACATTGACGGCAATCCTTTTTTCTATCCCTTCGTAGCCGAAGCGCTTGCCGATGAGCGAAGACTTGATGGGCGTACATACCGGCATGCCCGCATCGTCCGTCAGGGTATATACGATGCCGTTGTAAGGTGAGCCTTCAAATTCTCCCCGAACCTGTTTGGCCTCGATGTTGAAGCATGAGAGCATGGCACTGAACTCCCCGAATGTCTGGAAGCGGTAGGCGGTGAAAATGCTCTTTAGGATATTGCCGACCTGACGTTTTACGCCCCCGTCCCGGTAGTCCGCCTTCTTGAGATACGGTTCCAGCAGTTCGTTCCGCTTGTCGGCCACAGGCTTGAGCCCGAATCTGTTTTCCAGTTCCCGGCAGGCTTTCATCGAACGGTTCCATTCGTATGCGTCACTGATTTTTTCGCCGTTCTCCTTCACGCAGGTGGAGACAATATGGACATGCCTGCGGTCGATGTCCTCGTGCAGATAGACGATGTAGGGCTGGTCGCCGTAGCCCATCTTCTGCATATACTCGCGTGCCAGTTCTGCGAACTGCCCGTCCGTGAGGCGGTCGTCCACCGATGGGTTCAGGGAGATATGCAGTACCGGCTTCTCCGTGTTCCTGTTGGCGGCGAGATAGCTCTCGAAAGCCCACAGCGTCTGCTGCATGACATTGTGGGGATTTCCGGTGAGGTCGGTAATCATGCGGTTGCCCGCGATGATACGGGCGGTTGCCTCGTCCACTTTACGCTGGTTGTAGATGACCGCCCCGTAGAGCGATACACCCCTGTTGATCTTAGCCACCATTCTGCTGTTCCTCCTTCTTTCTTTTTATAAGGTATTCCTCCTCGAACTCCCGTGTAAGCATGATGATCCGCTTGCTCAGCACCACCAGGTCGATGGTAGCCTTCTCCAGATTACGGAGCAGGGCGAACGCCCGTTTCTCGCCGAAATTGGACTTGACTGCCTTCACTGTCTGGTTGTAGTTGTTGCCGATGGCCTGAAACTGGTGATAGAAATTTGTAAGTCTGATGTAGTAGTCCATCGCAGCCTTGTCGATTCTGACGACCTTCATTTCACGTCCGAAAATCATCGCTTTGATGAACTTGGAATGCTGTTTCAGTCCAGATTTCTGGAACAGGATTTCAAAGTGGCCGTTCTCTTCCGAGTTCAGCCGTACCACATAGCGGTGTACCGCCGGGTCTGTTTTCGGCTTCCGTCCCGCACCTTTTCTTGTCTTTCTTTTACTGTTTTCTTCCATACGCATTGAGATTTTCTGTTCTGTTTCTTCCGTCATGGATTTCCGACTTTGGAGGAAATCCCTCCCGAGCCTTCAGGCGAGCGGCAAGTTTGTTTTGAGTGCCCGAATTTATTTCGGGTGCCTCAAAACACAACTTGCTATTACCGCTTGGTAATGAATTTTCCTTCGTCAAATTAAATTTTGACCTTCAGCCTCATTCTTCGGCTTCGGGAAACCTCCGCAGCGGTATCCGTTCCGTTGTCGGTGCAAAGTTATGGCGGTTTATCCTGTTGTAAAATAGCGGGTTATATGTAACGTGATGACATATGGTGACACAGGTCGTCACCTCCCTTGAAACATAGTGATGATATGAAAAAATACCTTTTTATTTGCAACATAAACGGTAAAACAAACCAATAGTCAAGTAACTGTCCGTTGTATTGCTGGTTAGCGAAAACACTTGTTGCAACAGGTGGGCAGTGATTGTTTACTTGCTTTGTTAGGGCAGATAACTATCGGTTGGTCGGTTTGCCGGTTGGTGAGCACAAAGTAACCATATCACTAACAAACCTTGTCACAAAGTAAACAACAGACAAGTAAAACAATAGTGTAATAAACCATTAAAAAAGTTCAGTTATGAAGAAGAATCCGTTATTCGTTGCGGTCAGCAACCAGAAAGGTGGGGTCGGCAAAAGTACCATGCTGGTAACGCTTGCCAGTCTCCTGAATTATTCGATGGATAAGAGTGTGGCCATCGTTGATTGTGACTCCACCCAGCGCAGCCTGTTCAATCTGAGGGAACGGGACATGGAGATGGTGGAGAAGAACAAGAAGTACATGGTGCTGTTGGAAGAGCAGAGGCTTAGGGGGTGCAGGATTTATCCTATCAGGCAGGCAAAGCCGGAGAATGCACGCCAGGTGGCCGGAGAGTTGGCGGCAAAAGCAGATTTTGATATCGTTTTCATAGATTTGCCAGGGTCTATGGACATATCCGGTGTGTTGCAGACCATTTTCAATGTGGATTATGTATTGACCCCCATTGCCGCTGACAATTTCGTTATGGACAGCAGTTTTGTCTTTGCCAAAAGCGTCATGAAGTTTTTGGAAAACCGGAAGAATATTCCTTTGAAAGACGTGTTCCTGTTCTGGACCAAGGTAAAGAAAAGAAGCAATACTGAAGTGCTTGACAACTATATGGCACTGATGAAGAAACAGGGGCTGAAAATTCTGGATTCAGCCATTCCGGACCTCTGCCGTTATGACAAGGAACTCTCATCCCGGACCCGCACCTATTTCCGCTGTTCACTCCTTCCACCGCCGGCAGGACAACTTAAAGGCAGCGGATTGCAGGAACTGGCAAATGAACTGATTGTAAAATTTAACCTGTAATTGAGGTATGGCAAAGAATATAGTAAAAGTAAATGAAGAGGAAATCAGGGGGTATATGGTCGGTAACATTCCTGATGCCATTGAGAAAGAGGATGTCATCGTGGTAGAAGTTCCAGCAGAGGAAACCGATAAAAGGCCGGATAAGGAAAAGGAAACAGCCTCGGAAAATCCCGAACCTCACCCAAAGCGTAAAAGTGAAAGCGGTTTCCGTCAGAAGTATCTGGTGAATACCCCCATGCCCGGACGTATCCAGGTGTACCTGAACCGCAAGCTGTACGACGAGATAAAGAATTATCTCAATGTGATAGCTCCCGAAGTAAGTATCGCGAGCTATATCAGTAACATCATAGCCGAGCATATAGAACTCAACATCGAGGAAATCACCCGAATGTATAAAGACCGTTTTTCACCCCCTAAAATTCAATAGTCATGGAAACAACATTAATTTATTTTTCAGTAAAAGCCATGTCGGCAACCTATATATTATATAAGGTATGGATGTTTATATTCAGTCCGAAAGTTTATAAATTCTGGGACAATCAGCTTCGTTATATGCGTATGGCACGTATCCGGTTATGGAAATCACGTAAAAAACGAATGGTGGAAAAAGCAAGGAAAGCCCGGTATAGGGCAAGACTGGACAAGGCTGAAGCATGGATCGCACAAGCGGAGAACGATATCCTAAAAGTCGGGCATGAAAAGAAAACCGAAACGCAGCCGAATCCCCTGGACGAGTACAATGAAGTAATCGGCAAGACGAAGATAGTCTATCTTGAAGACCCGGAAGTGGCGAGAAAAACTCCCACACGTTCTGAACCTATGAAAAAGGAACCCATAGAGGAGGATAAGGATATAAATACGGATGACGTGATTGATGACTTTACTCCCAAAAAAGGACTGACTGAATCAGAAAAACGGGAACTCATGTCAAATGACGGGTGCGTTCCTGACCCGGATTTTTCAAGGGCATTGACTTTTGAAGAACTGAACAATGTCGCTGATGTGCTTATTTCGGGAACGGATGACAGAAAGAAAATCCGAAATGCTGCCGAAACCCTGTACCAACTTCAGGATACAGACCTGTTCAGTTTTTTTTCAACCGAACTGAGTACTCAAAGCCAATTGGAAAAACTGCTCAAAGAAAATATGCCAAATGGAAAAGAGACATCAAAACAGTCTTTGGAACAGATTGGAATTGATTGGAATAAATACATGTAAATATGGAATCGAATATGAAGGACAAAAAACAACAAGCAGTACCGCAGTCAGAAGCAGAATCTTTTGGCATAAAAAGAAATCCTGCAGTTCGTGCCCCACGCATCTGTCTATCTGAAGAAGAAGTCATCAGAATTATGCGGAATGAAGACGCTATCAAAAAGAAGATAGGAAATCTTATTGATAGTATGCTTTGTGATGACTCGCAAATTTCAGAAATGGATAATACAAAAAATAAGACAGAGGCATTCGATATAGATGAATTCGTTTAATTGTTTCTTTTTGCTGTCATAGTTTCAGAAGGCATGTCGATGTGATATCGGCCTGCCTTTGATTTTTAAGTATTATTCAACTCTTTTGGCATTATCTAATCTCCTATGACAGTAAGAAATCAAAGACAAAATTTCTAAAGCATCTTGTTCACTCACTGGCCACTCAATTTTTGGTTGATGAGCTTCTGGATTCCTAAACATATTGCACAAACCTTCTAAGATTGCCTCGAAACCTTTCTGTTCATCTTTTTCCTGTTTGGATTTATACGAATTGATTACCAATATAGGATGATTAAACACATATTCCACTAACCGTATTCCATCAGTATTAATTAATGACAGTTGCCGTATTCTTGCAAATAACCCTTTGCAAGCTTCAAATACAGCATGAAAGTAGTTCTTATCAACTAGTTCTGTTGTGCAATATTTGAATATTTCTTGATGTGCATTCCTCATCTGAAGATTTACTAAAAGGTCATTTGCACGTTGTTGGGCTTCACTAATAGTTTTTGCAGTAGTAACGACCCTAAAACGGCCGTTTGATTGTAATTCATAACCTACATAAGATAGGCATTCATTAATCGCCTTTCTTTTTGTCTCAAAAATTTGATTATCTGTAAAACGCGCAGGGTTCAATACAATTTGGATGAATCTCAATATTTTGTTTGAACATTTATCAAAGTTCTGAACGGATGCAAGTGCACTGTAAAGCCTTTTCCATTTCGTTATTTCAGGAGTCACATCTTTAATATTACACTGCTGAAGGAAATAAGATATTTCAGATCCAGTAAGTCCATTCGATGTATCTCCTAGTATTTTTGAAATACGTTCCAATATACCTTGGTTTAAGCAATATCTTAGTTCCATAACTGTCAATATATATAAGTGTTATCAATAAATGTTGAACAAACTAATTTCATCAATGTCTATTACTGGAGTGTAACTATCCCTTACCCATTCAGTGCAAATTTTATATTGAGGAAACGCACCCTTATAAGGTTCATCTACCCAATCATTATTCCATAAATTAACGCCAGTCTCACCATTTACGATTTTACATATATTTTCAGTATATGTAACAGGGTGAGGCAAATTAAATGCTATACGTTGAATCCATATTTGAATTTCGCCAATATTCGGAAACCTCTGAAACTTCGCATAAACATTATTAACAATTCGCTCTCTTTCATCTGTCGAAGGAATTTTACTAAGGAGTTTACTGATGATAGAAAGAATTACCTTGTACGTTTTCGGACTATATAGTGCTATTTCTGTGAAAATTGATATCATCACAAGGTAATCGCCACAAATCGCAATTTTTTTGTTCAATCTTTGGGCAAAAGTTGTTAAAAGTTTTATTAGTGTACCGCTGTTTGGATGTTTTTTGGAAAATTGGTATATAAAAAGAGCCTCCTGCTGAAGATTGGACATTGTAGAGTATATCCTTTTCTGCGTTTTCCTATAAATTGGACCTTCTGAAATATATGCTTTCTTATCAGGTTTTATAGAATCACTGATGACATCTTCTGTCAGATATGTCTTTTTCCCATTCAATTGAAAATTGAGTTCTGCAAGAACTTCTTGAAGAAAGAATGCTATTCGTTCTGTATCCTCTTTTGAATTGCAAAAAATACGATAGTCATCTCGGTATCTTACTATATGATAGTTAGATATTCCATTTGTATTTAGTCTTTCGCTAAGTAGCTTATCTGCATACGCAAGTACTATTTCTGCAATAAAGTCAGATAACGTACTTCCCTGAGGTATACCATTTGTTTGACCATATTGCATACCTTGCATATAGTTGTCAATAATATTTCCCAATAGTCCTGACTTATTGCGTTTTTCTTTAGCTTGTTCTTTTCCCATCAATGCCCACGCAATGGTATGAGTATATATAGCACAGTAACAATTCGTAATATCGGTAACAAACATATATCTATAAGACAAAGCTAACTCAAGGCTTCTTTGTTCAACATTTTCCCACCAAGAACTTACTGATGCTGACATATGTGATTTGTCTGTGTCTCCTTTAACTTTAGGAATACTCGCAACTTCTATGTTTGGTACTTTCAGCTCAGCAAAGCGATCTTTTATCTCCTTCCAACTACTCTTATTTGTCATAGCCTTGACAAGCAGATAATAAAGGTATGGATTAATTAACTGAATAGGCCTATATGAATACTGTGCATCCTTCTTGACTAACATCTTATGATTTACGTTTTCATAATCAGAAGGCATTCTCTTAGGATCTTTTAGAATGTCTCTCAATTCTTTATTTCCGACAGAATTTTGGACATATTCTATCACGGGCTTAAAATCTATGTATTTGGGAAACTGCATATTACAATAGTTTTGCGATTCCAAGAAATACTGTCTTGCTTTTATATGCGAAAGTTCAAGAATGGTCTTCATCGACAATATTTTACTATATTTTTCTGATTGACTTTTATTATTGACGACACTTATGTGTTTATATATCTAAACTATCTTCTTTGAGTAAGAAATCAAATAACCCGACTGTGAGAATCCCTTCCTCATTTCGGCGAGGCATAATGTGATCTTTGACAACAATGATTTTCTTGAATGAATCATTGATATTCGTCAACGAACGGGATTCCTGTATTTCTTTCTCTCTATCCGGTATAGACAATGCCGACTGTATATAGTACTTCTTGCTGCCAAGAGTCGCTATAAAATCCACTTCAAGGTGGATGCGAGTCCACTTCCCGTCCTTATCCGGCTTCTTTATCTCCACCATTCCAACATCGACACTATAACCACGGACAATCAATTCATTGTAAATGATGTTTTCCATGATATGCGTTTCCTCTTGTTGGCGCATATCAAGAATGGCATTTCTTAAGCCAATGTCCGTAAAATAATACTTGGAAAGCGTATTGATGTACTTCTTTCCTTTAACGTCGTAACGTACAGCCCTATTCAAGAGGAACGATTCTGACAAGTAGTTCAGATATTTGGAAATAGTTTGACTGCCAATTTTCACATTTTTCAAACTTTTGAAAGTATTCGACAATTTTGTAGGGTTGCATGGAGCACCTATAGATGATGCCATAATGAGAAGTAATTCACGCATTTCATTCTCATTCTTGATTTTGTGCCTCTCGATAATATCTGCCAAATAAACAGTCTCAAATAGATTTTTCAGATAGTTTATCTTCTTTTGTTCGGTTTCAAATGACTGGACAAGAGGTAAACCACCGTAGGTGAAGTATTCGCGCCACGCATCTTGTTTGTCTCCACCTTTAGCCAAATAAAATTCAGAAAAAGACAGAGGATTTACATGAATCGTCTCTCCCCGGCCTCTAAACTCCGTTGGAATATCGGATGACAGGAAATGGGAATTGCTTCCTGTTACATACGTATCGGCATTTTCGATATGGCGGAAACTGTTCAATACATCGACAAATTCATCCATCAGCTGTACCTCATCAATAATGATATAGTAAAGTTCCTTGTCCTTGATTCTGTCGTGAACATAGTGAAGCATCATATCCGGATTCCTTAAATCCTTGTTCATCCGATCTTCAAGGTCAATCCGGATAATGTGATCATCTGCAATTCCATTTTCCAACAAATAGTGGTAGAATAAAACATTCAGCAGGTATGACTTGCCGCATCTGCGGATTCCTGTCACTACCTTGATAAAACCATCTTGACGGCTTTCTATCAGTTGCTGAAGATATCTGTCTCTTTTTATTTCCATCATCACATTAAATTTCTGCCAATATTGGCATTTTTTTACAATACAAAGGTAATGACTATAATCCGTCCATGCAAGGATTATATTATTTTTTTGCCAATATTGGCACTTATATATTATGGACTATAAGATAATGCTGACAAACAAGTATTTAAGAGAAATCAATGCAAAAATTCTATCTTTGCAAAAAAAATGAACGATGGCAATGACAAAAGCGATATTGGAAAAATGGATGGTGGCGCAGAAGCGTCACCGCCTTTCGGACAAGCAGGTACAGATGGCCCGTGAACTGGGTCTGAACCCCGACAAGCTCGGCAAGATAGACAACCACAAGCAGGAGGCATGGA
Source organism: Parabacteroides caeci (assembly GCF_023656795.1). Lineage (NCBI taxonomy): Bacteria > Pseudomonadati > Bacteroidota > Bacteroidia > Bacteroidales > Tannerellaceae > Parabacteroides > Parabacteroides caeci. Next base: position 1,441 of record NZ_JAMOKT010000101.1, on the reverse strand, counting down.
AAGCCCCGCTTCCGCAGTTCATTGAAAGTATCTATTTCAAACGATTCAAGCGTGAAAACCCGGAAACGGTCAAGCCCTTAAAGCAGATTATGGCTGAAATGGAGGTCAAGAAGAAGCAACAGAAAGCGAAGAAGGAGGAACGGAGGAAACAGCGTGCCCTCTCTTCCGGTTCTGAGGAATAGGTAATGTATATATGAAAAGAAGCGAAGTGTGAAGGCCGACCGGCTTTCACACTTCGCTTTTCCATTCCAATACAGACAGCCGCTATTTCATCCTTTCATAAAGATTGATGACCGACTTTCCGCTTTCCAACGCCTTGTTCACCGTGTAGAATGTTCCCCCTTTCGGTACAAGATCCCAATAGGCTATGACTGTATCCGCTTTACGCACCATGTATTCATCCCTGCGAAGGTAGCAGCCCTTGTGGTAATTCTCGGAAACCATGACCACCCGGTCCATCCTTTCCAACAGACGGGCATACAACAGCTGGTCTTCCGCTTCAAACCACAAGGGCTGTTTCCGAAAAGGTACTGCCGCTATGAGCTTGATATCTTCGTATCTCTCCCTGACCTGCAAGACCGCCTCCGCAGCAGTCATATCAAATCCGCTGGCCATCCCGGTGTAGTATTCCTTGTATCCCTGCCCGTACAGTTCTGTTACCACTCCGGTCACAGCTTCCCTGATTTGTGCAAGTATCCGGGAATCGTTTCCGGACCCTTGCAGAATACGTTCCTTACGGTGTCCCGTGAAAGCCACTGTCTGATTGTTTCTTGTTTCCATGTTATCTTCTGTTTTTTGTTTTTACATATATCCATTCAAACCGAACGGTATTTTATTTCCTGAAGGCTTTTCCGCCCCGGTCCGGAATCCCGCAAGGCTTGCCGTGAAAAAATACCGCAAGCGCAGCGAGGATGATTATTTCACGGCAACCAGCCCGCAGGGCCGCCTTGCCGGGTTTCCCGGGACACGGGGCTACCTTTGCCGGAAGAAATGAAATGCCGCTTTCTCCTTATCCCTGTTTTTACTGTTTCATATTGCCGGGAAAACCCTTTTTGAATGCTTGAAAACCCCTTGCCGATGTAACGTGACGTCATAAGGTGTCACAAGTCGTACAGTTTGTAAATCAATGGATTAAGCACTATATATTCGCAGTCGAAATCATTTTTGTCTCACCAATTAAAAGTTTCGACACATGAAAAAAAGATTCTTTTTGGCAGCCATGACGCTGCTGGTTTCAATGGGGGCTTTCGCCCAAGGCAACGGTATCGCCGGTATCTCGGAAGCGACCAACATGGTCACTTCGTATTTCGATCCCGGAGTGTGACACGTAAACTGTGTAAGTGATTGTGCAACTTTAGCTTAGAGAAGCATTGATTGCACCTGCAATTCCGTTTGCAGTAGTCTGAGGGTACGTGCATTATGAGTAATCATTTTGTGCGAA
>NZ_JAMOKT010000100.1:0-17142 GCF_023656795.1 Parabacteroides caeci | reverse complement strand
AAAGTCAGATTGTTTAGGTGAATTAATAATGAAAATTTCCATAACACTTTATCCTAAAGTTAAATAACAGGTTTAACATTTACACACATACAGCCAGAACAAGAACTAAGTTCTACCAGAACTCTGTCTATTTGCTACAAACAAATGTTAATACCGATGCGAGTGTGCTGGGAAACGCGATATTATTGTGTTAATATAAACAAAAATAATGATCTTTATTCAAACAATTATTGCTTATTTTGGTTATAATTTAATAGATTTACAACCGGATAAACGCAATGCTATATAAGTTCTGGTAGAACTCCGTAATAAAATATTTATTTGAAACCTTCATATTCCTATTGTCTTCCAAAATGCCTACCTTTGTAATTATTACATTATTAATATAGCAATATGAACTGGACCCAATTATTATCAGGTAAACGTTTCGGAATGGAAGAATATCATGAACGTAAACATGAACGTACGGACTTCCAGCGGGATTATGACCGTTTGATCTTCTCCTCCCCCTTCCGCAGGTTACAGAACAAGACGCAGGTATTTCCTTTGCCAGGCAGTATCTTTGTCCACAATCGTCTGACACATAGCCTGGAAGTTTCCTGTGTAGGTCGTTCGTTAGGTAATAATGTAGCAAAGGGGTTGATGCAAAAATATCCCGACGGAAGTATTAACTTTCCGGAAATAGGTTCCATTGTTTCCGCAGCCTGCCTGGCTCACGACATGGGTAACCCGCCATTCGGACATTCCGGAGAGAGAGCTATTTCCGCTTACTTCCTGGAAGGGAACGGCAGTTATCTGGAAGATGAAATTCGTTCTGCTGGTGGCCGTTGGGAAGACTTTCTTCATTTTGAGGGCAATGCCAATGCTATGCGCCTGCTTACCCATCAGTTTATCGGCCGGAGAAAAGGCGGATTTGCTTTAACTTACAGCACATTGGCCTCTATCGTCAAATATCCTTATGCATCGGTTCATTCAGGTAAAAAAGGGAAGTTCGGTTTTTTCCAGTCGGAAGAAGAAACCTATATGCGCATAGCTACCGAATTGGGAATAAACCACAATCCTGAAGACAAGAATAAATTTGTCCGTTACCCGCTGGTTTATCTGGTAGAAGCAGCCGACGATATCTGTTATCAGATCATGGATATAGAAGATGCCTGCAAACTACATATCCTTACAACAGAAGAAGCCATTCAACTATTGCTCAACTTTTTTGAAGGAGAACGACTGGACCATATCATCCGTGTCATGAAAATGGTGGACGATACAAACGAACAGATCGCCTATCTACGCTCCTGCATCATCGGACTACTGGTAGATGAATGTTCACGTGTCTTCCTTGAAAATGAAGACGGAATACTTGACGGAACCTATAATACCCCTTTGATAGAGCAGATAGGAGAACAAGCCAAACAAGCCTATGCCACCTGTTCAAAAACGGCTTACAAAAAGATTTACCGCGCCAAAGAAGTACTCGACATAGAACTGGCCGGTTACCATATCTTCAGCCATCTGATCGACAGTCTGACAGAAGCTGTCATGAATCAGAGCCATGCATATAGTAAATTATTGTTGCAGCGCATCCCGGAACAATATGACACGAATGCACCAACCACTTATGGCAAAATACAATGTGTACTTGATTATATCTCAGGAATGACGGATGTTTATGCACTCGACCTATACCGCAAGATCACAGGAATGAGCCTCCCGGCCGTTTAATACTCTTCCCTATATTTGCTTTCTTCTTTATCTTCCAGGATACTGAGATAGCTCTTATAGCGAGACTCGCTGATATAGTGATCTTCAAGCGCTTGCAAAACAGCACACCCCGGTTCATGACGATGGCTACAGTTGTTGAACCGGCAATCTTCGGAGAATTTGAATATCTCCGGAAAATAGTGGGAGATTTCAGCAGTCTCCATCTCTATGGTACCAAACCCTTTGATTCCAGGGGTATCAATCAGGTAGCCTCCTTCCGGCAGCGGGATCATTTCAGAGAAAGTTGTCGTATGCATCCCTTTATTATGATATTCGGAGATATCGCCGGTCCGGAGATTAACGCCGGGAACTAACTTATTGATAATCGTTGATTTCCCGACTCCCGAATGGCCGGACAAAAGAGTTATCTTATCTTTCAGTTCCGCTTTAAGCGCATCGAGACCTTCTTCCGTTTTAGCACATAGGGTAGAACAGGGATAACCGATCGTTGTGTACAAATTAATCAAGGCGTCGAGATATTCCTTATCTTCCCCTTTATAACGGTCGATTTTATTGAAAACCAACTTCACCGGCACACTATAAGCCTCAGCCGTGGCCAGAAAACGATCGATAAAAACAGTTGTAGTAATCGGATAATTGACAGTTACGATCAGCATGGCCTGATCAAGATTGGCCGCAATGATATGCGACTGTTTAGATAAGTTGGAAGCCCGCCGGATAATATAGTTCTTACGGTCTTCTATCCTGGTAATAAACGCCGTACCTTCATTATTGATATCGATATCAACCCGGTCACCGACAGAGACAGGATTTGTGCTGCGTATCTCCTTTAAACGGAAATTTCCTTTTACCTTACTTTCCACATCACGCCCGTCATCGGTGCGTACGGTATACCAGCTACCTGTATTCTTTATTACCAGTCCCTTCATATTAATTAAAAATTAAAAATTGAAAATTGAGAATTGAACAAACTACCGGACGATACGCGTCAAAGTAATTTTCAATTCTCAATTCTCAATTTTCAATTATTTATACTGTCATTATTTCTTTTTCTTTAGCAGCGTAGAGGTCATCTACTTTCTTTATAAATTTATCGTGCACCTTCTGAACTTCCGCTTCCGCATCTTTTGCCACATCTTCAGGAGTTCCGTCGGCTTTCACACTTTTCTTTATTGCCTCGATCGTATCGCGACGCGCATTACGAACACTGATTTTTGCCGTTTCGGCTTCCTGTTTGGATTGTTTAGCCAACGTGCGACGGCGTTCTTCTGTCAGAGGAGGAATCCCCAGACGGATTATTTCACCGTTATTTTCAGGAGTGATACCTACTTCCGAGTTCATGATTGCCTTTTCAATCTCTTTGATAAGCGGCTTTTCCCACGGAGTAATGATAATCGTTTTTGCATCCGGTGTATTTACCGAAGCCACGTTAGTCAGAGGAACAAGACCTCCGTAATAAGGAACCTTCACTCCGTCAAGGATCTTCGGATTAGCCTTTCCGGCACGGATATGAGCCAACTGTTCGTCAAGATAATCGATTGCGAACGTCATTTTCTCTTCTGCTGACTTTACATACTGCTTGATATCTGCCATAACTGATTGATATTTTGTTTTCTGTTTTTTTCGATAAACAAAAGTAGTAAAGTTTTTGAACCTAGCAAACAAATTACTTTTTTAGCACTATAATTCAACTGAAAGCGTAGCATAAACTTGCGGCTCCGAAGAAATCGACAAAGCAATCCAGAAAGAAAATTTGTATCATATATTATGATACTAAGATATCATATATTATAAAAATAAAATATCATATATTATGATACAGTTATATTACAATATATGATATTCTCATTACCTCATAAGGGATGCTTTATCACTTAAGCTTCGGACAAAGTAACATCAGATAGAGAACGCCCACACTCAGCACAATCACCGCCCCCAACTGCGAAGCCATTGCATCCGACAGGAAGCCCATGAAAAGGGGAAAGACAGTTCCTCCGAACAGCCCCATAATCATCAACCCGGATATCTCGTTCTTACGCTGGGGCATGGACTGGATTGCCTGCGAAAAGATGATCGAGAACACGTTCGAATTTCCGAATCCAATCAACCCTATACATATATATATGATCTCTTTGCCGTGGAACAAAGACAATCCGACCATTGCCAGCGCCATCATTGCAACGCTTATGCCAAAGAATATCTTGGCCGACATGCGACTCAGGATAAAAGCACCCAGGAAACAACCGGCCGTACGGAAGATAAAATAAAGACTGGTGGCAAACGATGCATCATGTAATCCCATTCCCAAACGCTCCATCAGGATTTTCGGAGCCGTTGTATTCGTTCCGACATCAATGCCGACATGGCACATGATGCCGATAAAACACAACAGAATAAAAGGCTTGCCCAGCAAGGCAAAGCATTCTCCGAATGTCGAAGGTTTCCCTTCCGGCTTCTCTTCGTCTATCTGCGTTGCTCCCAACAAAAGGATTGTAATAACTGCAACAACCATATAAACCGGGAAAAGTATCCGCCAGCCCAGACCGAAAGAAGGAATCACAGCCGTTGCTCCCCACATCGCGATATAAGGAGCCAGGAAAGAAGCGATAGCCTTTACAAACTGTCCGAAAGTCAGACTACTGGCCAACTTATCCCCACTGATGATATTCGAGAGCAACGGATTCAAAGAAGTCTGCATCAAGGCATTACCGATACCCAGCAGAGAAAAGGAAATAAGCATCAGCATATAACCATCGCCAAAGATTGGGAGCAGCAAAGAGAAGAATGTAACGAACAGGCTGAGTAATACAGTCTTCTTCCGTCCGATCCGGTTCATCAGCATTCCGGTTGGAACAGAGAAAATCAGAAACCAGAAGAATACAAGCGACGGAAAGATATTCGCCTCCGAATCTGTCAGATTCAAATCGGCCTTCACATAGTTGGAAGCAATCCCCACCAGATCCACAAATCCCATAGCGAAGAACGCCAGCATGACCGGGATCAACTTTATATATAAACCTTTTTCTTTCATGATCATTCTTTATTCGGATAAGGAGGCCATGCCCCTTCCTGTGTACAAACAAAAGCGGCCGTTTCAACAGCAAGCTGATGGGCTTCATGCAGAGATTTCCCTGTTAATATAGAATAGACAAACGCCCCTGAAAAAGAATCGCCTGCTCCTACCGTATCGGCAACCTGTACTTTAGGAGTCGGGATAGTGGACTGCTCATCCGGCGAATAAATCGAACTGAAAGCGCTTCCGGCTGTCAGAATCACATATCTGAGGTTATATTTCCTCAACATCTTACGGCACACTTCCTCGTCTGTACCTTCCAGATCACACATGCTCCGAAGTAATACCAGTTCCTCGTCATTCACCTTAAAGACATTCGCTTTATGCAACAACGCTTCAATCAGCTCCTTAGAATAATACGATTGCCGGATATTGATATCGAAAAAGCGCAACGCATCTTCACGTGCATACGACAATAAAGACAGGATCGTTTCTTTCGATGCCTGTGAACGCAAAGCCAATGTGCCATAACAAATGGCATCCGCCCTCTTTACCAGGTCGATAGATTCCTGGGTTAGAGGGATATGGTCCCAGGCAACGCCTTCAATGATTGTGTAGGTCGGAATACCATCCTTCAGTTCCACCATCACACTTCCGGTCGGATATTCTACTGTTCCCAAGCTATTGGAGATATGGTTCTTTTCCAATTCCTGAACGATTTCCGTTCCCGACAAATCATTTCCTACTGCACTGACGGCATATCCCTCAGCTCCCATTTGTGTGGCGTGATATACAAAGTTGATCGGGGCACCTCCGGCACGCTTTCCGGTTGGCAGGACATCCCAAAGGAGTTCGCCGATACCGACTACTACAGGTTTATTCTTTTCCATGATTTTATATTTTATTTATTCCAAATCGAACTAAGCGAATAGACTTCCAGGTTCGTGACTTCAATGCTATTTCCCCAGAAATTGAATCCTGTCTTGTTTGCGCGGTCGGGCCTTCTTTCCATAGAGTATGAATAGGCACCGCCGTCTACGAATACTTCAACAGAAGTCCTGTCCAGAATCATATCGACAGAGATTTCCATGCTCGTCATATCTTCCGGAGAATAAAAAACGCCGTTAACCCTATTGAAGTTCATATCATAATCCAACAGATTCTGTCCGTACAAGCTCAATCCGGCACTCGTCGCATGCGACAATTTCAATGTAGCCCGGATACGGAGGCAATCCGCCTGATTGTAAGGTAGCATCAACTCATTAGCATTCCCGGCTGTCAAATCTTTCCACTGTCCTTTCAACGTTTGCAATGTTTCGAATTCCTTTACGGGTTCACTGAACAAACGGATTCCCTCTTTGGTTGTCCGCAAAGACAGGACAGTAGGCAACAACATCGTCCCGTTAAACGGCATACCCGAATGGGAGATACGGCCCCAGCCAATCTGTATCCTGCGTCCGTCCGATGCCGGTATGTTATTATAAGTCTGTGCGGCATAGATTGTTCCGGTAGAATAATAATGTTTTCCGGATTCGGGGACAAATGTTTTTCCATCAAACGTCCCCGTCATATAAGTACCGGATGCACCATACATCACCCATTTCGTATTATTCACATCTCCGTCGACCGGCAGTTCGAACAGTTCGGGACATTCCCAGAATCCGGTAATATGGCTCTCGTAAGTCCAGTTTTTCAAATCATCCGAGTTATAGATTGAATGGCCGTCACGTTCGTTCAGCACCAACACCCATTTTCCGGAAGGTTCATGCCAGAAGACTTTCGGATCACGTGTATCGTGGCTGTTCCATTTGGCTTTCGAATCAATAATGGGATTACCTTCATATTTAGTCCAGGTCCTTCCCTTATCGAGACTGTAGGCAATGCACTGGACCTGCTTTTCCGGACTGTCGGCCGTATAGATGGCTACCATGGCAGGAGTTCCTCCCTTGTTAAATCCGGCAGTATTGTTGTAGTCGATTACAGCCGAACCGGAAAACATCGTTCCATGTTCATCCGGAAACAAGGCAAGAGGTAATTCCTCCCAATGAACCAGGTCTTTGCTCACCGCATGCCCCCAGTGCATATTGCCCCAATCCCGTTCGTAAGGATTATGCTGATAGAAAAGATGATACTCGCCTTCATAATAAATCAGACCGTTCGGGTCATTATTCCATCCTCTGCGCTGGGTATAATGGATTTGCGGGCGGTTTGTCTCTTTATAAAGACTGTCTTGTCCGGCTATTTCATCTGCCTGATAAATCTTGTCCAGTCCGGCAACTTCTCCCGGATAAGAGATTTTCAGCTGTTTCCCTTTAAAAGAGGATACATCGCAAAACACCCAGTAATCCGGTTGTGCCGGAGCCAGTCGGATATCAAAGGACCGGACCTGTTTCCCATCGACAGCCAGTGTCATTACCGCACGTTCCTGCTGATGGGAAACCGGAAGATTCAAATATCTCTTCGTAATCTTCAATGTAATATCTTCCGCATTCATACCGGCAGAGAAAACCAACATCATTCCTGATAAAGTTAACAATTTTCCGTAATTCATACTGTTCTTCATGCTATTAAATTATACTCACAAGTTGTCTGACAAAAGTATGAGATACTTATAATATAAACGATAACAAAACGCACATAAAGTATAACAAATGTCACTTAACACCTGAAAAACATCATTTTCAATTATCAAAGTCCTAATTTGTAAAGGACTAGCGAATTTACCCGGCAGGAACCATCCTTACTGTAAAAGTTCAGACTGTTGTAAGGTTCGTTCGGGAAAACAAGGTTGGTCATAGCCACCTTTCCGCCATCGAGGAAGACTTCGACAGAGCATTTATCTACAAAAATCCGGAGCGTATGTTCCTGTGCCGGAGATAACGGTCCCCAGGTCGCCAAAGCAAAATCGTCCACATAATTAATGGAGTTGGCGATACGGTTATCATGCGCTTCCTTTTCATGCGGAACACTATTCTTTCCAAAGTCCACGATACCGCTATGCACCCTGTCCATAACCAGCTTCTTCGCATTCAGGTCCAGATAAATATCCACATACTCACCTATCCCGTTCACCAACTGAAAGCCTGCGATACTCGATTTACCGGTTGCTACATTCAGATTTATCTCGAATGCGCCATCATTTCCGGCAAACAGCGTATCTATGCTGACAGCTTTATTCGCCTCAACCGTAAAAGCAGGAATCTCGCGTGTCTCTTTCCGGAGCGATTCCAGTTCCCTGACCGGATTCACAGCCACATACACCTCTTTCCCTTCGGAATACATAGTCAATTCGCGAGGCAAAGCATTGGCACTACGGTACTGCTGCGTAGGAATAATATTCGCATACTGCCAGTTGCTCATCCAGGGCACGGCAATGACACGGTCGCCGGTATTGGAAAAGCAGACTGTCGCATAATGGTCTTTTCCCCAGTCCATCCATTTGACTACTTCCGGTTTTGTATCGCAGACAAACTTTGTTCCGTCGAAATCCCCGATAAAATACTGCGTAGCCGACCCTCCGAACAAACAACCCGGATTGATATTGACAATCAGCGCCCATTTCTTGATATTCACATCTCCGTTTACCGGCAGTTGTACCATATCCGGGCATTCGAACTGGCTCGGCTGCACACCGTAACCGTCACCGAAAGCACTCATATACGTCCAGTCTTTTAAATCCCTGGAAGAATAAAACCGCATTTCCTTATCGGCCGACACAATCATCACCCACTTCTCTTCCGGAGCATACCAGAACACTTTCGGGTCACGAAAATCTTTCAGGCCGTCGAACGGGGTAAGGACTGGGTTCTTTTCATATTTGGTAAACGTACGCCCCTTATCGCTACTGTGAGCCATACATTGTATCTGTCCGTTCTTATCGCTGGCGGAAGTATAGAAGGAGACAATCGAACCGGCACCGTAACCGGCCGTATTATCATTGTCCACAACGGAACTGCCGGAAAAGATATGCCCCATCGTATCACGGGCCAGGGCAACCGGAAGATGTTCCCAATGAACCAGGTCACGGCTTACGGAATGCCCCCAATGCATATTTCCCCATACCGAACCGTAAGGATTATACTGAAAGTAAAGATGATATTCGCCATCCTTATAAACCAGTCCGTTCGCATCATTCATCCAGCCATACAACGGAGTATGGTGGTAAAGAGGACGGAATTTATCACGGTTGGCCGTATCGAACGTGTCGGAGAGTTTCATCTCTTTCCAGCATATGGCATCCTTCGGCGTTTTGCGGATACGGACAACTGCCTCTTTTGCTCCGGCAGGCAGTTCGAAAGGGACGAAATAATCCGTCTCTTTTTTAGCCAGACGGATATCCATATCCGTATCCACCGGATTCCCCGTCACAAGACACACCTGCCCTTCACCGGTATGTTCTTCCACCGGCAACAAGAGGTATTTGGCCGGATTCGTAATATGGACAAGCGTTAGTGTATCGCCCTGCTGTTCCAATGTAAATCCTTCTTTAGAAGCGGACTGGCAAGAGGCCAGGCTTACTGATACGGCACAGCCCATCAGAAAATTCTTACAGTTATTCAAAATCGTTGCTTTCATATATGATAATAGATTAATTGTTAAAATGTAATGTTTGCACTAAATTCTACGGTGAAGGGACGGATATAGCTGCCGGCCATCCACTGCCCGTTATGCTTGGAGGCATCCTCCTTCTTATCCAGTTCGGCTCCCGAAATACTGCCGCGTGCTCCGGTCTGGTTCAGGATATTCACGACTGTCGCTCCCAGGCTAAGATACTTATTTACCTTATAATTAACGCCTCCGAATGTTTCCCAACGACCATTAAAATAATAGGCATTGTTGATATTGGCATACGTCTTGCTGAAATAACGGGCGCTCAACCAAACCCGGAAGTCTTTATAGGTGTAACTCGGATCAATCTCCAGCAGGACTTTCGGTATTTCCGTCACGATGTTGCCGGTTGCATTGATACCGGCGTAGCTGCCGTCCGAGAAATTCACGCCTGTTTCATATTTCTTATAGGTCGGATTCTGGTAAGTAAACAGGAAGTGCAGGTCGAAGCCTCTGAACAACTTGGCAATCAGGTCGGTCGTCCACCCGATAGTTTTAATATCGTAGCTGAGCGGGGCTGCGTTGATATCTTTCGAGTTGTTCGGATTAATCAGGTTCAGGGTAGAGTTGTTGTTCGTCTTTCCGATATAAGAGAACAAAGACGTCAGGCTCAACCAGTTATTATTATAATAGATACCGGCACGTCCCAACGGAATGGATACTTTCTCCACATTCGGCAATTCGGACGGGGCAAAACTGGAAATGGCAGGATGCTGCGTATTATAAGTGAAATCGCCTGTAAAACCGAACTGCCCGGTCAGTTTGTAGGTCAGGGCAAACGTATAAACCTGATTGAACCAGTCATAATCGAAATCCTGCGGAGCGACAGTTCCGGTCTGTCCGTTCTTATTATAAGCCGCCCCCAAATGATAGTTAGGGAAACGTCCCAATACGCTGTCATTTCTCAGATAGACCGCTGCATTCTGACCGTGCATCTTCTGATATTCGAAACGGGCACCATAGTAGACATTGATTTTGTCGTTGATATCCCAATCGTGGGTAAAATAAAGGGCCAGTTTATTTTCATACCCTTTGTAATATTCGGAAGCATTCTTGTTGAAGTCGTAGTAAATGCCATCAGTATAACCTTCTTTCATCAGCCGGCTCGGATATTCTTCCACTGTATGGTCGTACATGGTAGTATTGGAGGCATAATCAATCTTATAATGCCACTGGTTCAACCCGATACGCCAGGTTCCGTTTTTATATTCGCGCGACAGTTCGGAAGTCAGGAAGGTTTCATCTATATTACCGCGATTCAGACAAGACATGCGGCTTTGCACATAGCCTTCATAAGGAGTCAGATTACCTTCCAGGTCTTTCAGGGAGTAGCCGTCTTCCGAAGTCTTCTTTTCCAGCGACATCGGCGTCTGATAGACATAAGAACCGAGAGCATGGTCGTATTTGGCATTCACAATCCATTTCAATCCGTTATCCCATTTATAAGCATGATGCAGACTAATCTGGTTGCCTTTATTCAGAGAGGCATCATAGAGGTTGGCCTTCTTCAATTCACCGGAACGCATATCCATATAAACCATCTCGCCCGTTGTCGGCAGGTAAGAACTTGTGCCCAGTTTAAAACCGGGAATCTCCTTCACACTTCCGTCGCCCACATACATAAAAGGGGCATTGGTCGCGGCATTCGAGGGCCAGCGGCTGTTGCTGTAATGATAAATAACCGACAATTCACCGCGGTCCTGATGATAGCGTTTGGTGATAGCTACTTTATAAATCTGGGTACGGTCCTGATTGGAAGCAAAACGCAGCTTGAAAGTTCCCGGGTCGAAATCCTGATAAATACTTCCGCTGTAAAACCAACCTTTCCCAGCATTACCACTGATATTCAGGTCGATTTGCTGCTTGCCGAAATGATTCGTATTATAATTCAGTTTACCCTGGAATTTTTCCGTCCCGAGTTGCGTATGAGAGTTTACCGCATATCCGACAGTACCGGTTGTGATAGCCGTTTCCGAAATCTTCAATAATCCGACATGCCCCAAGTTGCCGTCACCGCGCCAATGGGTATTTACATTATGAGGATTGGAACTGTAGACGACAGGCAAACCATTTTCGAGAACATTGACATCCCCACCGGGCAGTCCGATGGATATCTCGCGGGGACCATTCGCACTGGAGGCATTCAGCATCACATTGCGGCTGTTCGTTTCATTTGATTTTTCCTTATTCACCTGAACGGTATCTTTTACCGCTTCCTGTGCATATGTTGCGGCAGACAAAGTACAGCCGGCAACTAATAAAAGGAAAGACTTCTTCATGGTAATCATGGCAACTGTTTTCATATAGAATGTTTTAATGTTGTTCTTGCTAACAAGTTTTCGGAAGCAAATGTAGAGGCACTGAAAACAATCGGATATAACAAAACGAGCCAATCCTGTCACATTCGTCACATACCCTGAAATTCATTCCAGTAGTATAATATCCGTCAGATAAATGCGACAAATGTGATAGGATATTAAATTCAAATCATACCCCCTCTGTATTCTGATACTCTTTCGGGGTTTGGTTATAAACGGTCTTAAAGCATTTGGCAAAATAGGCGGGAGACGAAAAACCTGTCTGGTAAGCAATCTCGTTGATATTGTATTGCTTTTGTTTCAGAAGAACGGCAGCCTTCTTTAAACGGTAGTTACGGAGAAAATCGACCGGGCTGGTTCCGGTCAGGTCTTTTATCTTACGGTGGAGATGGCCGCGCGACAAACCGAGCGTATCACTCAACTTCTCCACATTAAATTCAGAATCGGTATATATCTCTTCAATCTGTGTCAGGAATCGGCGGAGAAACAGGTCATCCATATTCTCCACCTTCTCCGGTTGCGCCATCAGCATATTATTGCTTTGCAGCTTTTTCAGCAATGCCTCACGCAACTTTTTTTGTTCATCGAGGATACGGATCATACGGAGTTTTACAAAGTTCACATGGAAAGGCTTCTGGATATAACCGTCCGCCCCACCCGATATGCCATACATACGCTGACGTTCATCCGACAAGGCCGTCAACAGGATAACGGGAATATGGCTGATGGCGATATCCGTTTTTATACTGCGGCAAAGTTCGAAGCCATTCATTTCCGGCATCATCACATCGGATAAGACAAGCGATATTTCATTTTCCTCCTGAAGAAGATTCAAAGCAACCTTTCCATTGGCAGCTGTAAGTACGCGAAAGTTCTCCGATAATTCCTTTTCCAGGAACGCACGGACCTCGTCATCGTCTTCAACAACCAAAACGGAATAAGGATATTTCTGTGCCAGCAACGTTTTCTCTTCGGAATCATCCAGGTTCGAAGCATCATACGCCAAATGGGAAACGGGCAGTTCCGTGATATATTCGCCGTTCAGCTGCGTCTTATCTTTCCGAAGGCAAACGGAGAAAACGGTTCGCTGTCCGGGGACACTTTCCACTGTTACCTCCCCATTATGCATCTCCACATATTCATGGACCAGATGCAAACCGATACCTGTCCCCACCCGGCTGTTCTCCGAATAGAAACGGTTGAAGAGATAAGGCAAATTCTCCGGTTGGATACCCGAGCCATTGTCTTCGACATGTATCGTCACCCATTCGTCCGACTCTTCCAGCGCTACCCCAATCTTTCCCCCTTCGGCCGTAAACTTAAATGCATTGGATAACAAATTCACCAACACCTTCTCAATCATATCCGCATCAATCCAGATACGGCAGTTCTTCATGTCCGAGGCAAAAGTATAGGTAATAGTACGCACCTTCGCCATACTATTGAAATATGACTTCACCTCACTGCTGAACGAAACGATTTCCGTCTCACGTATCTTCAGTTTCTCCTGCTTATTCTCCACCTTTCGGAAATCCAATAGTTGGTTGATGACGCGGAGTAAACGCCCCGCATTCTTATGAATCAACTCCAGGTCTGAAAGGTAGGGGGAATCGTGCAATAAGTTAAGCAACCTGTCCAACGGCCCCAATATCAGTGTTAACGGAGTACGTACTTCATGGGATATATTGGTAAAGAACTGGAGTTTGGAGGCTGTCACCTCTTCTATCTCCGCATTCAGAGATATCAATTTACGGCGCTGTTCTTCCTCTTTCCTATTAATCTCACGCAATTCGCGGTTTTTAAGCCGTATCTTACGGTTAATATAGAATACATAGACCGACAAAGAAATGAAGCCAATCATCAAAAGCATGATAACACTCAATGAATCCCGGAGAAAATTAAAACGGTTCAGCAGTTCATCCATACGGCTCCGCTGTGTCTCGATACGCTGTTGATAATTGCTCAACCGTTCAGATTGAAGCAACAGGGTCTGGGCTGCCGATTTATCAACCAAACCGCTCAACAAAGGAATATATTTATCCACCTTCTCTCCTCTAAGCAACTGCATGGCGGTCCGTATCACCTGTTCACCGCCCGTCGGATAAAGGAAAGAGACATTAATCCGTCCATCCGCCACCGCTTCCAGTCCGGCATTGGCCACGGCATCCATTCCTATAATATGTAATTCCTTACCGCGCACCGAGTCTATTGCCAGAAAATGTTCACGGGCGGCAATAGCCATCATATCGTTATGAGCATATACAAAGTCGATGGGTTGTGAAAAGTCTATCTCTTTCAAGCGCTTGGCTGCGACATCATACCGCCAGTCGCCTTCCACGGGGCGAAAGGTTAAATCCGTCCGTTGCTGCAAGGCATCCCGAAAACCGTTGTGACGTTCCTGGGCGGGAGAAGAGCCCATCATTCCCCAGATTTCAAGAATAGTGGCATGAGGGGGTAAATGTTTGGCGGCATATGTTCCGGCAGCAAAACCCAGATCATAATTATTCGCTCCGACAAAGGTGGTATATTGGTTCGTGTTTACTTTACGGTCAGTGATAATCGTTGGGATGCCTGCACGGAATGCTTCTTCGGCCACATCTGTTATCGGCGCAGACTCGAAGGGTGAAATAATCAGGACATCCACCTTTTGTGCAATCAGTTCGCGTATCTGTTCGATTTGTCGGTCATTATCATTATCGGCATCCTTAATAACAACTTTAATACTATCATAATTGGATGCCTCAATTCCCACCTCCCGAATCATTTGCTGCCGCCAGGCATCATCCAGCATACATTGGGAAATTCCTATCACATATTTCTTTTCCCTATCGGCACGGTCGCAACCGGCAAGCAACAGGCATAAAAGGAATAATATGGATAGGAAGTATTTCACATTTTTCTAATTATGCACCAACGTCCCAATATTCTCGCCGCTCATCACCTTCTTCAGATTCCCGTTGGTATCCATATCAAAGACAATGATAGGCAGATTGTTTTCTTTACACATGGTGGTCGCTGTCAGGTCCATCACTTTCAGGCCACGAGTGTATATTTCATCATAAGTAATATCTGAGAACTTAGTCGCAGTCGGGTCTTTTTCCGGATCGGCCGTATAGATGCCATCCACACGTGTACCTTTCAGCATCACATCGGCTTCAATCTCGATACCTCTTAAAGAAGAACCTGTATCGGTTGTAAAGAACGGATTGCCTGTTCCACCGGACATAATCACCACATTACCCTGTTCCAGCAATTCGATGGCACGCCATTTATTATAAAACTCACCGATCGGCTCCATCCGGATAGCAGTCAACACCTTCGCCTTTACTCCCTGTGCAACCAGCGCAGAACTCAAGGCCAAACTATTGATTACCGTTGCCAGCATCCCCATCTGATCACCTTTCACCCGGTCGAACCCTTTAGACGCCCCACTCAAGCCACGGAAGATATTACCTCCGCCTATGACAATGCCGATTTGGACACCCATCTCTGCAATCTCCTTGATCTGTGCTGCATACTCATTCAAACGAACTTCGTCGATACCATATTGTTTACCTCCCATCAGCGACTCACCGCTTAACTTCAGGAGAATTCTCTTGTATTGTGCCATCTTTCTGTTTTTTGATTTTTAATTGTTCTTCTGCAAAAATACAGTATTTCGATTAGCAAACAATATCGGGAGTCAATTAATCCGGTTTTATTTAATAAAACTGTATAGCCTATGTAGCAACTCTGTAATGCCGTCCCCCTACTTTTGCTATCGAAATGAAACACACTTTATTCCTTATTTTGAAAAACACTAAGAAAACAACCAAACCTTCTTCCTAACTTTAGCATTCCCCTCCCCTTTCAGCGGAAAGAGACAGGGGAATGTTACTTTACAATTTCATATATCTTTTTCACTTTTAAAGCCTAAACAATACAGCCTGACGCACTGTTTCATAAACAAAGAGACATTAAACAAAAAGAATCATTTAAAAATTAAGTAGTTATGAAAAATGTATTGATTGGTATTGCTGCCGGTATCGCTATCGGCTATGTGCTTCGCAAAATGGAAGACGACGGTAAATTCAAATGTATCCACGACGACATGAGCGAGCTGGCCGACAGAGCAAAAAAGAAAATCAAAGACGTAGTCGATAAAGGCGTTAACGAAGCCGAATATATCGGTGACCGTGTCGAACATATCACCGACAAAGTCAAGAAAGGGGCAACAAATTAATAGCTATTCAAGGATTATAGCTACAATATGTCACCAATTCTGTCAAACACAGCTTAAATAAATGACAAAAAGACAGAATTAGGCATTAAATCCAACTGGCACAAAGTTTGCTTATTGATAGCTGAACGAAGGGTTCGGAAAGAACCCTTCGTTCAGTAAATTATTGAATGTGTAACTTAAAAATAGGAGATTTAATTATGATGCCGATCAGAAAAAATCAAAATTGGTTACCGAGTATCTTCAATGATTTCTTCGATAACGACTGGATGGAAAAAGCTAATTCAACAGCACCTGCTATCAATGTAATTGAAAGCGAAAAAGATTATAAGATTGAATTGGCTGCCCCGGGAATGACTAAGGAAGATTTCAATGTCCGTATTGACGATGACAACTGCCTGGTTGTTTCAATGGAAAAGAAAAACGAGAATAAAGACGAAAAGCATAACGGACGTTATCTACGCCGCGAATTTTCATATTCTAAATTCCAGCAGACAATGATATTGCCGGATGATGTTGACAAAGAAAAGATCAGCGCTAAAGTAGAACATGGCGTATTGACCGTAGATGTTCCTAAAAAAGCGCCTGTAGAAACGGCCAAATTACAGAGAAACATTGAGATTAAATAAGTAACCTCATCATTAATAATGAATAGAGGGTGTGTCAAAATTCACTATTCTGTCATCCCGGACTTGATCCGGGATCGCATCCTACACTGATAATCCATACTTAGGATAAGATGGCGGATCAAGTCCGCCATGACAAAACAAGATTTTGACACAGCCTCATAGTTTTCACCGATTCAGTGTCAAAACAAAAAAAAAGGCAATATAACACTACATATCAATACATTACAAGTGACGCTGAGATATTATTCGGCATCACCTATTTTCACATAGCAAAAATAAAGCTACTCTCTAGTCTATCGCCTTTATACCGGCCTAGAACAGTTACCCCATTATACTATAAGAACTAAGCCCTATTGTAGTAGACTTTAACCATCTTCTTTACTACTTTTAAATATGAAACCATATGAATACATAAATGTAATATTATGTCTACATATATGTAAGGCATACCTTTCTTTTTAGTAAAGTATAAGTTTCATATTTAAGATAAGTATAAAAAGGACTTAATTATACTATAATACTTCGTTAAATTTATAACTAATCCGTTGAGAACAAATAAGTTAATTGATAAAATTTAGTACAATAAAATAGGTCAAGTGGCTGATTTTCATTACCTTTAATGGTATCCTACCACAC